>CAZBVV010000006.1:0-38691 GCA_964495345.1 uncultured Eubacteriales bacterium | reverse complement strand
GAGGTGTAACCTCGGTGATTTTCTTTGAGTTATCTGCAACATTGAGAACTGTTTTTCCGGGTATTCCGTAAGGCTCATACATACGCACAATATAGCCGTTACCGTCCTCAGCAGGTTTTACACAGTCTATAATCATTCCCTCATTTGAAAGATAAATGAACGGAGAATCTACAAGGCTTTCACCCTCAAACACAATAAACGGAGAATTGAATTGATATGCATTCTGTGCGACCCTGCCTTTTGACAATCCGCCAATATGAGGATATATAGAATATGCAAAATCATGCTCACCTGTATCACGGAAGCGTGAGGGATTGTCAGTATTACGGAACAAGGTCATAATCATATCATTATCAATAACATTATGACCGTATTTACAATCGTTGAGAATTGCAACGCCGTATATATCATCAGACAAATCGGTAAAACGGTGAGCTGCGTACTCATGTTTCCACTTTTCTGCAGGAGTATTTGCGTGAGTGTTACGTTTGACAATACCGTATGCAATCTCATAGCTTGCCTGAGTTGCGTAAACATTAACGGGGAATGAAACCTGTAAGAGCTTATATTTTTCCTGCCAGTCAATATGAGAAACAAAATCAACACGGTCAATATCTGCATAAGCAATAATATCCTGTGTGATAACGGTGTTATTATGCTTCTTTGTAACTCTTACTGTAACACGTTCGTCGTTATATTCAACAATCTTAATGCTGTTTACCCATGCCATATCAACGGGGCGCATTCTATATTCTTTATCAATATTCCATGCATCCTCGTTTTCGGGGCCGTCTTTAAAAGTAACAAAGTTATTAAGACCTTTTTCACCGTCGGAAACAACTCTGTCTGCACGTTTATCAACAAAATTATGAAGTGTGCCGTCGGGATAAATATCAAATACAAATGCGGGAGTTTCAACTGATATTGAATTACCGTTTTCACGAACTGATACTCTGTCATTTGTCAGAACACCTGTGGCAAATTCGACTGTTATTGATGAAAATCCGTCTAAATCCTTTACATAAATACTGCAGTTTCCGTCTGCATCAGTCAGGACATTTGCACTGCCGTTATAACTGCAACCTGCATACTTTTTATCAACAGCAACATATCCGCTTGCTTTGAATGAGTTTGGATTGTAAACAGTAATTTTATTATCGCTTGATTGTCCTGAAAGAGCGTCTGCAACAAGCTGTTTTTCTTTTTGTGCAGAAAAAGCGAAAAGCTTTTTATAAATCTTTTCAGCATCGTCATAAACCGTATCTATTGAACTGCCGGGAAGAACGTCGTGGAACTGGCAAAGGAGAAGATCTTTCCAATATTTTACGATTTCATCATATCCGGGATTTTTACCGTTCTTTTTTGCAAGAACAGAAAGCAAATCAAGTCTGCGGAATGCCATTTCTGCATATCTGTTATTACGTTTTATATCAGCGATAGTCGTGTATGTACCCTGATGAGTTTCAACGCACAACTCACCTTTCCATACGGGCAACTCACTGCGTTTTTCACTAAGCTGAGCAAAATAATCTTCTGCTCTTGTGAGCTTTACCTTAGGCATACCGGGAACTTTCTGTAAAAGCTGATAGTTTTTAAGCATTTCCTCAGTTACACCGCCGCCACCGTCACCGAAACCGTAAGACATAAGAGAATGATCCCAAACATCTTTTTGCTGAAGTTTGTCTGAAACAAGACGGATGTTTTCATTATCAATAGAATTGTTATAGCAATCTCTCGTAAGCGGTACAGTTGCATAAAGGTCAGAACCGTCAATACCTTCCCATATAAACACATTATAAGGAAATTCATTTGCAGTCTGCCAACGAACTTTTGTTGTAAAAAAGCTATTCATGCCGCATTTTGCAAAAATCTGAGGAAGTGAAGCAGGAAAACCGAAGGAATCCGGAATCCAGCACACGTCACTTGTTTTACCGAACTCGTTTTTAAAGAACTGATGACCGTAAAGAAATTCTCTTATAAGTGACTCCGCACCGGAAATATTAAGGTCGGATTCAACCCACATAGGACCTACCAAACGCCATTTACCATCTTCCACACGCTGACGAATCTGCTCAAATATATCGGGATAAACCTCTTTAATATAGTTATAAACAGAGGGCTGTGAAAGAGAAAACTCAAAATCGTCGTATCTGTCCATAAGGCGAAGCTGATTAAGAGCTGAACGACCTGCTTTGCGGATTGTATCCTTAAATCTCCAAAGCCATGCAACGTCTATATGGGTTGAGGCAACGCAATCAATCACACCCTCATCGGTATCTACTTTTAATGACTGTAAATCATTGAGTAACTGCTCATGAATTGCCGCAACGTTATCACGGTATTCTTTATAATCAAGTGAAACGTCACTCTGACGAATGGTATTTTCAAACAATGCACGGACCTTGCTCTTTGTGTAATCATTTTTTATATATCCCAAAAGGTCATACACGTAATCCATGCAATATGAAAAATCTGCAAGAACCTTGTCAGCTACAACATACTTCGGGGCATCAAGAGGTCTTTCTATACGTTCACCATCGCAGAATGTACAACTGTAAATTTCAAGTTCAAGAGAAATTTCCCTGTCATACATTGAATCCTCAAGATAAACACGGCAACGTCTTGCTCCGTTATCTATACCTGCATAACGCACGCCGTCAATGGAAACATAAGCTTCACAATCCCACGGAAGTATTAATTCAAGATATGATTCCTCATTGTCAAGAGGTTTTTTGGGAGTAAAAACAGTTTTCATCATACAGGTTTTGTATGTATTAAATAAAACGCTGTCAGTATATTCTGCCCAATCGGTAACGGGACTATATGTTTCCCTGTCCGTATAATCAAGGATTCTGTACTTCCAACCGTCAATTGGTTGTGTATACATTACCGCTTTGCTACGGTATAACTTTAAATTTTTCTCAATTATTGCATTCACCATAGTTATTCTCCTTTTCAGGTTTCTTGGTCAATTTTGACATAAATATTCTAACAAAGTAATAGCTGATTGTCAACAAAAAAAGCAGCTCCGAAGAACTGCTTTAATGTTTATATTAGTCGCTTGTGTAGGGAAGAAGAGCAATCTGGCGAGCACGCTTGATAGCTGTTGTAAGCTCTCTCTGGTGCTTTGCACAAGTACCTGTGATTCTTCTGGGGAGAATCTTTGCTCTCTCTGATGTGAAGCGGCGAAGCTTTGCTACATCTTTGTAATCAATGTATTCTGATTTTTCAATACAGAATGTGCAAACCTTTTTACGACCCTTTCTGTTGGGACGTCCGCCCTTATCGCTTTTATCGTAAGCCATTTCGGAAACCTCCTATTTAGTAATTAGAACGGAAGATCATCTTCCGCTGATGCGATGTCCGAAAAATTGTCGGAATCGCCGTTCTGGAAAGAAGCAGGCTGTGCCGCAGGTGTCTGATATGCATTTGATGTATTGCCTGACTCTGCTTTTGAACCGCAGAAACTTGCTCTGTCAACTACAACCTCAAATGCAGTTCTCTTGTTGCCGTTTTTATCTTCAAAATTACGGGACTGTAATGAGCCCTGAACAGCAATCATCTGACCTTTGCGAAAATACTTTGAAATAAAGTCCGCATTCTGACGCCATGCTACGCAGTTGATAAAATCAGCCTGTCTCTCCTGCCCCTGTGACTGATAAGCTCTGTCAACAGCAACAGTAAAGGATAATACGGAAAGATTTGAAGAAGTTGTTTTGAGTTCGGGGTCTGCAACCATGCGACCCATAAGAATTACACTGTTAAGCATTTAGACACACTCCAAAAAAATTATTCAGCTGATTCTTCAACTGTTTCAGCCTTAGCTTCAACTGCCTTTGTTGCAACAGCCTTAACGACCTGTGAACGAATAGCGCCGTCAGTGATGTTGACAATACGGTTGAACTCTGCAGGGAATTCGGGTGTTGACTCGAAATTGTAAAGTACATAGTAACCTTCTGTTTCGAAGTCAATAGCATAAGCAAGCTTTTTCTTACCCCATTCTTCAACAGAGCCAAGTGTTCCGTTAGCTTCGATAAGAGCCTTGAATTTCTCAACGAGTGCTGAAACATCATCACCGTTCTTAACTGAGAAAATTACGACTGCCTCATAGTTTACATTTGACATTTGTTGTGCACCTCCTTTTGGACTTTCGGCTCCCTTGCGGGGAGCAAGGTTGCTGTTTAATATATTACAGCATTTATGAATTATAGCAGAAAAATACTGCAAAGTCAAGCCGTCTTTTTAACATATTTTTACATACTTTGCATTATTCATCTTGTATACAATTACAATATCAGGCAAGATTTAAATATTCTTCAAGGCACAAACCGCTGTTTTTTATATTTTCGGCATTTTCAACACCCACATAACGCCAATGCCAGGGTTCAAACTTTACACCTGTGATATCTGTTTTATCTTCAGGATAACGCAGGATAAAGCCGTATTTATGAGCATTTTCGCAAAGCCACTGATACTCTTCCGTATTCTGAAAATTTGCACTTGATGCGGCACAGATAATATCCATACATATACCAAGATTATGCTCGGAACATCCCGGAGGATTGCGTCGTTTTGATGCAAGTTCGTGAGCTTCATCTTCGGAATAACCCTTATTCATATAATCTTTTACAAATTCATTGTAAAGGCGTTTTTGTGTAGAGTAACTTCTGTAACCTGAACAGGGAGTCAAGGTATAACCGTCTGCTTTGGCGGCGCTGTACATTTCATCATAAGCTTTGGCGGCTCTTGAATCCATCCTTTCCGACGAACCTGCAACATATGACAGATTTATACTGCTTTCAACGGATGAATCAACATAACGATATCTGTTAACGCAGATAAGATTCCACGATGATGTATCAGAAGGATATGAAATAACTGTTCCGCCTGTCCATTCAGGTTCTTTGACGGTAGTTTTTTCAGTAGCTTCCGTAGTTGTTGCTGATGTTGTTTCTGTCGTTTGTTCAGCAGTAGTATTCTCTGTAATATCCGCCTGAGAAGCAGCTTCAGAGGTGCCTTCAGTTGTAGTAACTGTTGACGCTTCTTCATTATTAATTGCTCTGTACACAAAAAATGTTGTAAAAAATACCGCTAAGAACACAACTGCAAGAATAATTGCAGCAATCACAATAAATTGCTTGTTATCATTATTATTCTTTTTCATAAGATTCCCCTCCAAACACATCTATTATATATCAGTAATTTAAATATGTAAATATGATTTCGAATAAAATCAATATGGTAAATTTGCACAAGATATTTTAGTTTATTTTATAGGGATTTACAATCGACATTTGTTGGGTATTATGTTATCATATTGTTAATCATATTTCTATGGAGGAAAAAACATGAAACCACAGGATTGCGGTATGCAGTACAAGTCCAAACTGCGTGAATGTGCAAATTTTGCCGCATGGACTATTAAAAAAGTTTGTAAAGATATCGGTCCCAGACCGTCCGGCAGTGAAGCAGAGCTTCAGGCTGAATTATTTATGGCTAAACAGACAGGTAAAGCCGCCGACAGCGTAACAACCGAGGAATTTCAGATTGCTAACCAAGGATTTTTCGGTTGGACAAAAATTGATGCAGTTCTTCTGTCCCTTGCAGCAATCTTCCTTTTGTTTAAAATGCCTGTAATATCACTCATTTTAGGTGTTGTTTCAGCAGCATGCCTTTTCGGTGAATTTCTTTTCTACAAAGAGTTTCTTGACAGATTTTATAAAAAACAGACATCTCACAACACATGGATAACAAGAAATCCCACCGGCGAAGTTAAAAGAAGAATTATATTTGCAGGTCACGCTGACTCTTCTTTTGAGTGGAGATATACACATCTCTTGGGTCCATGGTCAATGTATTTTGTTTTCATCTACGCTGCAATAGGTCTCGGATGGAACATTGTGTTCAGCATTGTCAGCCTCGTTATGGGAAATGTTATTGTACCGTCAGTTGAAAACATAAACTGGTTCGGTTGGGTAGCACTTGTATTTATCCCTGCTTACATTCTTTTATTCTTCTTCATTGACTACAAAACCTGTGTTGAAGGTGCAAACGACAACCTTACAGGATGTATGGTAGGTGCAGCCGTACTTAAATTTATGGATGACAACAACATTAGATTTGAAAACACAGAGGTAATTGCATTCTTCTCAGGTGCAGAGGAAGCAGGCGTCAGAGGTGCTAAAGACTACGCAAAAAGACACAAAAAAGAATGTGATGAAGTTGAAACAATGTTTGTAGCACTTGATACGTTCAGAGATTACGAAGATATGTTTATTTATAACAGAGATATGTCAGGACTTACAAAGCATGACGACAGATGTTGCAAGCTCCTCAAAAAAGCGGCACAGAATGCGGGGATTGACATGAAATATTCAGTTATTTTCGCAGGTGCATCGGATGCGGCGGCAACTTCACAGGCAGGTATTCCCAGCGTTTCTCTTGCGGCGATGAATCCCGGTCCACCCAGATACTATCACACAAGACGTGACACAGCAGACAATATGGATCTTAAAACAATCGAAAAAGGTATTGAAATTGCTCTTGAAGCGGCTTATATCTTTGATGAAAAAGGTCTTTGCGACGATTACAATTAATATTCAAACAAGCTGTCTTATTGACAGCTTGTACATATTTTAGCATAGAATTTATTACTTTTTCGACAAAGTGCAATTTTGCTATTGTAAATTTAAAATATGTATGTTATAATGAATCCGTTAATCACAAACAAATGAAAGGGGCTATTCTTTCTATGAAAAAAAGATTTTCAACTTTAACAGCAATTATGCTCTGTATTGCGATGATTTTCTGCTTCGCATCCTGTACAAATGTTACTGAGGATGAAGAAGAATTTGTTGCTGCGACATTGGCGATAGATTCAGACATTCCGGTATCTCACGGCGAAATAATTGATTTTTACAACACAATTATTACAGCTCTCCAGGCTAAGGATGCTTTTACAGCTAAAAACAAACCCGGAATCAAATATTCCGAGTCACTCAGTGCAAACAGTATTAACATCCTCGCATACGATGCCGCAACAGGTGAAGCAACTGAGGACGGCAAGCTCGACGCTCTCAATGCATCAGCTAACGCTATTAAAAACCGTATTATAGACGGTATTCCCACAGGTTCAACAGTTGTAGGTTTCGGCGACATGGCTACTGAGTTTTCAACCATCATTCATCCCGGTACAGGTGTAAGTGCACTTACAGCCGACAATGTAGTTAGTGCAGAATGTCATGTTGACGGCAGTAAACTCTATATAACAATCAATCTTGCAGGTAATGTTGAAACAGCAGCAAATGTTTACGGAATCAAAGACAAGGCAACGGTTATTGCTGATTTCAACTCATACAGTGCTGATTACGCAGAGGTTACAGACTATTCGGTAGCTTATGTTGAAGATGCAGAGAACAACACTTACAGCACTATCAATCTCACCGTTGAAGTTGAAAAGCAGAATGACGGCACTTATGCTTGCACAGGCAGAATTATGAGTCTCGAAATTAAGGCACTCACTGATGTTTCAGCTATCGTTTCCTGTAAGGGTTCATTTGCTGATAACGGTGATATTCAGGTTAACTTCAGACTTACAAACAACAAATATTACGAGTTTGACTGGCTCGGCACAGAAACATGGGAACCTGCTGTTGAAAGCGTTACGGAATAATTTTAAAAAAAATTACCTACCGATTGAAAAAAGTCGGTAGGATTTTTTACTTTATAGGAAACTGAGCATCTGTAAAAGCGAAGCACATATCTTGTTAATCAGCAAAAAACTGTTCAAAGCGTTCACGAAGCAGTTGTTCTGAACCTTCAATAACCGTTCTCAAAAATTCGGGTTCTTCACCGTAGGTATAAAGTGCTGAATTCTCGTTTTCTCTTTCGCCTGAGAACATCCGTGACAACAGAAACGACGCAAACGCATCTCCGTCATTTATATCAAATTTAAACCATTGACTGTCGGACACACCGTATTTTACGCTGAGAATCGCAAACCTGTAAACAGACAAAAGCATCTCTTCCCTGAGTCTGTTTTCCGCCGCATCACCTGCCGCACTTAAATGCTCCTCAAGACTCACCATGGCACGCAATATTGTTTTTATTCGCAATTCGGAATCACTTGCAAGCTCGTGCTTGTTGTAAATATCGTTAAAACCGTGTCTGCTGTCAGTAATACCCAAAAGATAATCGGATGTAACATCATAATAATCACAGGCTTTTTTTAAAAAATCAAGTCCACATTCTCTTATTCCTTTTTCGTAATGTGACAGCAAGGCTTGTGATACGCCTAAATTTGCGGCGGCTTCTTTTTGGCTGACTCTTTTTTCTCTTCGTAAATCTGTAAGTCTTACAGAAAAATTATCATTCATGCTTGACACCTCATAATTCCTTATTGTATACTATTTTAGACTATAATGATTGATTTGTAAAGGAAAATTAACATGAAAACATATAAAATTTATCTTATAAGAAACGGCTACACAAAAGGTTCGATAGAGGGCAGATATATAGGTCATACAGACGAATCATTATCGGACGAGGGCAGAAAACAGCTTATTAATCTTATGACACAGTATTCATTCCCCAATGTTGAAGCTGTTATTTCATCGCCGCTGAAACGCTGTGTTGAAACCGCAAAAATAATTTACCCCGAAAAAAATCCCATAATAATTGATGATATAAAAGAGTGTAATTTTGGTGATTTTGAAGGTCTTACAGCCGACGAGCTTGCAGATAATGATGATTTTAAGGAATGGATTAAAGGCAGTGTTGATTTAGCTCCCCCGTTCGGTGAATCAAACAGAGCATTCTACTCAAGAATCTGCACCGGATTTATTAAAATCATTGACGGTATTCTTAAATCGGGTATTACCGAAACTGCAATAATCACTCACGGCGGTGTTATAATGTCCTGGCTCGCAGCGTTCGGCTTGCCCGAAGCACCGATGGCGGATTGGCGTACACCTGCAGGATGTGGATATATGTTAAGGCTTGATGCATCCATCTGGTCTAAAATCAACAAAATTGAAGTTATAGATGAAATACCTTTTCCGCTTGCAAATGAAGAAGAATCCGATATGCCTGAGTATTTTTGGGGCGACTACAATACGGACACCGTTCAATAAGATATTACACTCCCCTGACGCACAGTCAAGGGAGTTTTGCTTACCAATAAAAGATTTCCTGTTTTTTATGATACTTTTTTATCATTCTTTTAGTTGCTTTCCAGATAATCGCAAGAGTTGTAAATGCAAGCAAGGTTGCCGTGGGATTTTTATCATTGTTCTTTTTCATGGCTAATCCTCCGTAAGAAAAATTAAACTTCCTGTATCAACAAGTTCATATTCTGCTAATGAGACAGGGATTTTACCCTGTTTTTTTATATAATCGGTAATTTGCTTCCCGTCGGGATGAGAAAATATATCACCGTTAAATGCAATCATATTATCGTACACGCCTGCTGTTCCGCCGATAAAGCCATAGTCAAAGCCTGTGAGAAGCACTTTTCCTTTGCTGACTTTAAGAACATCAATACCGTATTCTACGCACTTTTTGCATATTGATTCATCATCGGTGATAATTGCGTTGTCTGCAACGGGTATCACCGAGCATTTAGTGTAACCTTGATTTACATTTATAACAGCTTTGCCTTTTTGTATTGAATATTTTAGCACAGCCTTTGATACTGTGTCAACATTACACATTAAATACTTACCAAAACTGACACAGTTAAGTTTTACATCAGCAGGATACGCTTTTCCGAGAGGAGCATCCGACACATGAACATTATAGCCTGTTGATTGGAGCTTTGAAACAAGACATTCCATTTCCTGTGCTATAAAAATATCTTTGTCACAAACAAAAAATGACAAATCCGCATGATGTGATATTCTTTCGTCAACATTAGTATTCTGCGGAAAATTTATTATTTCAAAACCCATCTCATTAAGTTTTTTTGTAGCGATAATGCTTAGTTTTGATGCTAAAACATATTTTCTCATAAAACTATTTCCGTAAAGGCATCACGAATTGTTTTCACACCGACAATCTCAGCCTGTCGGGTTATTTCCGCAGGTAAGGTTTTATAATTCTGATACGGAATGATAATTTTTCTGAATCCTAATCTTACAGCCTCATTAACACGCTGTGAAGCATTTGAAACGCCTCTTATCTCCCCTGCAAGTCCGATTTCACCAAAAGCAATAACATCATCCTTTAAAATCATATCTTTAAGCGATGAAACAAGTGCAAGAACAACAGACAGGTCGGAAGCAGGCTCATCAATTTTCAATCCGCCGATTATGTTAAGATAGCAGTCAGTATTGGCAAAATAATACCCTGCACGTTTTTCCAGTACGGCAATAAGCATGGACATTCTGTTAAAATCATATCCGTTTGTCATTCTTCTCGGATTGCCGAATCCTGTTGCTGTAACAAGAGCCTGTACTTCAGCAAGAATGGGTCTTGAACCCTCCATTACACACATAACGCAAGTGCCTGATGTGTTCTTCGGTCTGCCCTCAAGGAGCATTTCAGAGGGGTTTGGTACTTCCTGCAATCCTGTATCGGTCATTGTGAACACGCCGATTTCATTCGTTGAGCCGAATCGGTTTTTTACTGCTCTTAAAATGCGGTAGGACATATTTTTGTCCCCTTCAAAATACAAAACGGTATCAACTATATGTTCAAGAACTTTCGGACCTGCAATATTACCGTCTTTGTTAACATGACCGACTACAAATATAGGAATTGAAAGGGATTTTGCTGTACGCATAAAAAGATTTGTACATTCTCTTACCTGGGTAACACTTCCCGTTGTAGACTGAATATCCGTAATACTCATTGTCTGAATTGAGTCGATAATAACGACGTCGGGCTTGTCGGAACGGATTATTTCGGCTATATATTCCGCATCGGTTTCGCAAAGAACCAAAAGATTTTTAGTATTGATACCCAATCTGCCGGCACGAAGTTTTATCTGTGAGGCAGATTCCTCACCTGAAACATACAGCACTTTTTTGTTTACGGAAAGATGCAAACAGACTTGTAATAATATTGTTGATTTACCTATTCCCGGATCACCGCCGATGAGAACAAGAGATCCTTTTACAAGACCGCCGCCCAGAACTCTGTTAAACTCGGAGATACCCGTATCATAGCGAATTTCGTTGATTTCGCTGATTTCATCAATAGGTAATGCAACACTTCTGCCCATTGAAACCGTGGATTTTTTTGCAACAGTATTGTTTACAACAGTTTCTTCCATACAGTTCCACTCGCCGCAGGACGGACATTGACCGTACCATTTTGCGGACTCATATGAACATTGATTGCAAACATACAATGATTTTATTTTAGCCATTTTGCACTCCTTATGCGGTTTCACATTCACCGCCGTTTATATAATTTATTATTCCTTCACATATTGCATCTGCCATATCTTTTCGGTATTGGGAGTCATTTAATTTTGCAGTTTCCTCATAATTTGACAAAAAACCACACTCAACCATTACCGCAGGAACATCAGTATTGTAAAGCAGATAAATTGAACTGCCCGATTCTTTTATTTGCCGTGTATTTTCGGGCTGTAATGTATTTACAACACTTGTCTGTATACATTGTGCCAAAGAACTGCTTTTTATATTATTTGGCGAATAAAACACCTGAGTTCCCCAATATTGACTCTGAGTATAATAATTCTGATGAATTGAAACAAAAATGCAATCGGGATTAGACTCAATAATTTTAAGCCTGTTATGAATATCTGAAACCTTTTGCTCCCTTACGGTAGTTGCAGATGAATCGTGAATGGAGTTATTATCCGTTCTTGTCATAAGAGTGTTGTATCCTTTTGAAACAAGAGCGTCATTCAAGCTAATTGCAATTGACAAATTAATGTACTGCTCCTCGGTACCGTCAGCTGCAACTGCTCCACCGTCCATACCACCGTGACCTGCGTCTATAATTATCAATGGAGCATCTGTATCTGAAATTACTGATACCGGTTCGTTTGTTTTTATCAAAGACACAAATACTATACCGACTGCAACTATTATTATAAAATAAGGAATAAATTTAATCAAGCGTTTCATAAAAAATCACCCGATAAATATTATTCATTTAAGGCGAAAAATATACAAAAAAACGATTACCGTGCTCGCAGGACAATCGACGGGACATATAATTTTTTAGTTTAAAGCAAAAAACAAAACCGCTGTGGCAAACCACAGCGGAGTCGTTACAAACCGAATTACATCTCATCCCAAGAGAACTGCTCCATGAGAGCAAAAACATCATCCCAACCGATGATACCAAGCTTCCACATAGCCTTGATGATAAGCTTCAAAAGGTGAAGAAGTGCTTTCATTTAGTTTCACCAACCTTTCACTTCAAGATACTATAATTATACATTCAAGGAAATTGAATGTCAAGTGTAAAAGGAAAATTTAGTAAATATTAATAATTTATTTACAAAAATCAAAAAATTGTTTCAGGTTCGTCATAATTCAGACCCTTTGTATCAACGGTGATTGTTTCAATAACAACATCATCATAGGGCTTATCGTTTGAGTTTGTGCTGACCTTTGCAATTTCGTCAACGATTTCAATACCGTCTGTCACATAGCCGAAAACTGCATAATCACCGTCGAGCCATGAACATTCAGTCTGACAGATAAAAAACTGCGAACCTGCTGAATCGTAGGCTTTACTTCTTGCCATAGCGATTGCACCTCTCGTATGCGTCAGGTCATTGGAACTACCGTTATTCAGGAACTCACCTTTGATAGAATATCCCGGGTCACCTGTTCCCGTTCCTTTGGGATCACCGCCCTGAATCATAAAATTCTCAATAACACGGTGAAAGATAAGTCCGTCATAAAAACCGCTGTTTGCAAGTGAAATAAAGTTTTTTACTGTATTGGGAGCTTTATCGTAACGAAGTTCAACGGTAATAGTGCCGTAATCTTTAATTACAATTTTTGCAACAGGGTTATCTGTTAAATATTCAAATTCGCTTTCGTTCTCATTTACATCGGAATTGTTATCATTCGAACAAGAGCAAAAAGAGAAAAGCATAATAACAAAAAGAGTTAATGCGATTATTTTCTTCATGTTAACCGTCCTTTTTAATTATATTAGGTTTTGGGAAATTTTTACCGTGGGTATCAACCTTGACTGACTTTATTACAAAAGGATTAACAAGTTTATTATCCTCATCAAGCTCGGATGCGGCAATTTTTTCTATAACATCCATGCCTTTTGTAACATAACCGAAAGCGTTATAGTCACCGTCAAAATGAGTCTGGTCTTTTGTAAGAACAAAGAACTGACCTGTTACGGTATCGCTGTATGACGTGCGGGACATTGAAACTGCACCGTATGTATGAGAAACCTCATTTTCTTCGCCGTCAATATATTCATCCATAATATAGTAAGGTGCACTAAAATTGCCTTCAGCCGCACCTGTCATAACAATACAACCGTTACGAACCATATTAAACGCCATGCCGTCATAAACACCTTCCTGTGCAAAGGCAATAAAGCTTGCAACCGTGTTTGGAGCTGAATAATAATAAAGTTCAATCTCTATTTCGGAGCCGTCTTCAAGTGTTACTGTTGCAACGGGATTTTTTTTGATTTTAATTGTTTCAACCTCATCACCTGTAGGATAATCCTCATAAAAATCAGGGTCATATGAAAGTGAGTTATCATCTGTCGAGCAGGATGCAAAAGTAAAAACAACAGCAAAAATAAGCAAAAAACTAATTATTTTTTTCATTCTTATTCCCCTTTGATTTTTTGTTATTTTTAAAGCCCTCTGTGCTTTCTTTCATAAATATTACTTTAACAGTAAGAAGTATGATTTTAAAATCAAGAAAAAACGAAAAATTCTGGATATATTCAAGATCTAAAAGCAATTTATCGTAAGGGGTGGTGTTATACTTACCCATAACCTGTGCATATCCTGTAAGACCTGCTTTGACCTTTGTTCTGTAAGGAAATTCGGGAATCTGAGCAGTATAAAGCTCATGATGCTCAATTCTCTCGGGGCGGGGACCTACAACAGACATATCACCTTTGAGTATATTAAACAGCTGAGGCAGTTCATCAAAGCGAATTGCTCTTATTATTTTACCCACAGGCGTCACTCTTGGGTCATCATCCTTTGCAGGTGTTACGCCGTCCTTCTCCGCATCAACTATCATACTGCGGAATTTGTAAATATCAAAAACCTGTTCATTTACAGTAATACGCTTTTGCTTATACAATACCGGACCGCCGTCGTACAGCTTGATTGCAAGAGCAATAATAAGCAATATCGGAGCTGAAACCACTATACCGACAAGTGAAGCAACGATATCAAACGCACGCTTTGCAATTTTTTGAGTTTCGGTGAGTGTACAGTTTTTACACAAAACAAGAGGTGAATCAAACTGTTCAATAGGCTGTGCGGCTCTTACGATAATGTCAGATATTCTCGGAGGCAGAAAAACCTCAACATCGTTTTCGTAACAGAATTTAAGAAAGTCATTCCTTACGCTGATTTCAATACCCGAAATAATCACAGATTCGTAATTTTTAATTTTTTCACAGATTTCATCAAAATTACTGCCTGTGAAAGAAGAATTTTTGTAACGCACCGATTCACAAATACAGTACAAATCTTCACGCTCAAGCATTTTATAAACAAATCTGTCTGCAGATGAATCTTTATAAATAAAAAGAAGTTTCTTTTTCGGTATATACTTTTCGCCCAGCTTGGATACTACAACAGTCCATACAAATGAAACTGCAATTTGAACAACAAGCAATACCGCAATCGGTAAAACAGGCAAAAACGACCTGTGAACAAGGCTCAACTGAATGTAAGCCACAATATCCGTAAAAGTCAGAGTTATAACATGGGATATAATAATGTTGGATTTTTTGTTATGCCTAACTTTTAACGCACCCATAGCATTAAAAATAATGACAAGAATCGTCAGATACATCACAACCATGAGATAACCGCCCGAATCAAGGGGTGCCGCCAATATCTTGTTGTATTTAAAGAATAAAACATAATAAAATGAACCCGTATGTAAAAGAATTATTATTGCGGAGGATAACATTTTAAATATGCTCATTTTACTTTGCTGACTTATGTTCATATAGAATCCCGGGAACATCCCATTTCCTTTCACATCCGAAAAGGCAGAAGAAAATCTACTGCCTTTTCAAAAAAATTGCAATTACTCCATTACACCTGAATCGCTTACGCTGTCAGTATCATCACCTGATACATCAGCAACTTCAGCCGTCAGTATACCTTGCATAAGGTCGGAAAAATCCTTTTCTCCGATTTTCTCTTTCACAATAAGATATTCTGCAACTTCTTTTAGTTTATCATTGTGAACTGTAAGAATTTCCTGACATTTTTTGTAGCAATCGGTGATAATTTTACCCACAACATCATCAATTTTTGCTGCAACGGTTTCCGAGTAATTTTTAACGCTTGAATAATCTCTGCCAATAAATATCTCGTCGTTGCCTGTACCGAATGCAATAGGACCGAGTTCATCGCTCATGCCGTATTTTGTAACCATTTTACGGGCAATTTCGGATGCTCTTTCTATATCGTTGGACGCACCTGTGGAAATATCACCGAAAACAATAGCCTCTGCAACTCTGCCACCGAGAAGAACAACGATTTCTTCAAGCATACTATTTTTAGATTTATAGAGTTTATCCTCTGTAGGAACGGACATAGTATAGCCGCCTGCCATACCTCTGGGAATGATTGAAACCTGTCTTACAGGGTCTTGAGTTTCAAGGTAGTAAGTAGCAACAGCATGACCTGCTTCATGGTAAGCGGTAAGTTTTTTGTCAGCCTCGTTCACCTTATGTGAACGCTTTTCAGTACCCACCATAACTTTAACTGCAGCCTCTTCGATTTCGGGCATGGTAACTGCACGAAGACCTTTTCTGACGGCAAGTAACGCCGCTTCATTAAGAAGATTTGCAAGGTCTGCACCTGTAAAGCCGACTGTCTGCTGTGCAATCTTTTCAAGGTCAACGTCGGGAGCAATAGACTTACCTTTGGCATGAACTTTAAGAATTTCTGTTCTGCCTTTGATATCGGGATAGCCAACCGTAACCTGTCTGTCAAATCTGCCGGGACGAAGTAACGCAGGGTCAAGAATGTCAGGTCTGTTTGTGGCTGCAATAACGATAACGTCATCATTTATGCCGAAACCGTCCATTTCAACAAGCATCTGATTGAGCGTCTGCTCTCTTTCGTCATGACCGCCGCCCATGCCAGCACCTCTGTGCCTGCCCACAGCATCAATTTCATCAATAAAAATGATTGAGGGTGCTTCCCTTTTAGCCTGCTGGAAAAGGTCACGTACTCTTGATGCACCAACACCAACGTACATCTCAACAAAATCCGAACCTGAAATTGAGAAGAAAGGCACGTCAGCCTCACCTGCAACGGCTTTTGCAAGAAGTGTTTTACCCGTACCGGGAGGACCTACAAGAAGAATACCTTTGGGAATTCTTGCACCTAAATCAGTGAATTTTTTTGGTTCACGAAGAAAATCCACAAGCTCCGCAAGCTCTTCCTTTTCTTCATCAGCACCGGCAACGTCTTTAAACGTCGTTTTGTGGTTATCATCTTTTTTCTTGACTCTTGCCTTGCCGAAATTCATGGTTCTTGCAGCATCTCCGCCAATGGAGCTGTTAACACGTCTGAACATGAAAAACATCATGGCAGCAAGAATAACCATCATAATAATTGAGGGCAAAAGGCTTGTAAGCCATGTGGTAGCTGAACCTGCATCATAGTTATATGCAACGCCGTTTGACTTAGCAGTTTCATGTACATCCATAATGAACAAATCCACATTGGGAACTGTGTACTTATACGACGTATCGGTGCCGTCACTTTTAAGTTTGTACACAAGTGTGCCGCTGCTCAGATTAAGTTCATAGGATTCGATGTCATCTTCCTCAAAAAACTGAACAATCTCGTAATATTCCTTTTTAGCCTGTGTTGCGGATGAATTTGAAAACATCATCATGGATGCAATCAGTATTAAAGGAATTAAAACATACGGAAGATAACTGATAATACTTCGCTTTTTATTTTCCAATTATTTTCTCTCCTTGGTTAAATTATTTTTTGTAAACACTTTCTTTTAATATGCCCACAAAAGGAAGATTTCTGTATTTCTGTGCATAATCGAGTCCGTAGCCGACAATAAATTCATCGGGAACAGTATCGCCCACGTAATCTGCCACGATATCTGCAATCTCTCTTCTTTCGGGTTTATCAAAAATAGTGCATATTTTTATGCTTGCAGGATTTCTTGCACCCAAAACACTTTTTAAGTATGAGAGAGTTCTGCCGCTGTCAAGAATATCCTCAACAATAAGAACATCATACCCTGCAATATCATGTTCAAGGTCTTTTACAATTCTTACTCTGCCGCTTGACTTTGTATCAGAGCCGTAGCTTGAAACGGACATAAAATCAATTTCCGCAGGAACTTTGACTGCACGCATCAAATCAGCCATAACCATAACAGAGCCCTTAAGAATACCTACAAGAAGCAGTTTTTTGCCCTCGTAATCTCTTGTAATCTCTGCACCCATCCGGTCAATCATGACCTGAATCTGCTCTTCGGAAAAAAGAATCTCCTGTATATCATCAAGCATAACATTCTTACTCATAACATTCACCTTTCACACCGTCAGCAATAATTCTGACAATTTTTTCGGTTTCGGGAGTGACCTTTCCGTAATCGGACACACCTACGCCGTTTATCCACAAAATTTTATCTCCGTTTGCAAGCATAGGTACTCCTACCCTGCTTTGTGAAGAAATATTTTTTTCTTTATACAGATTTTTAAGTGATTTTGAGTGCTCTGCATAAGGAAATTTAAATCTGTCACCCTCATTTCTTGAACGGAAATACGCACCGCAAAGCAAGGATGCGTCAATAAACCCTTCGGATGACATTGTTTTTCTATTATAAAGATTTAATTCGCTTTTGTCAACATCAACGAGCCTTATTGTAACTGACGGAAAATGATACAGAGTGACGTTATTGTTCACAGGCACAAAAATGTCAACGTCTGCAACCTGATGTTCTGTTTTATAAAGATATTTACCGTCGCATTTAACTGTAACAGCACCGTGAAGCATTACGGCACCGCCGGACAGAAGAATCGAATTTACAAGTTCAATATGTTTACGGGAGATATCAAAAGCTCCTGCATTTTCGCATATTTTTATTATTACTCTGTCACGGACAGCCTTATGCAACATCATAAGCTCAACTACCGAAAATCTGCCGTTATTGCAGATACGAATATACGCTTCCTCTGAAGATGATTCAAGATAATCTTCGATATCTTCAAGAGATTGAGTGCAACCGTTAAAGACGTTTGCAAAGCCTTCATTTATTTCGGTTAATACGGGGATAACGTTATGACGGATTTTGTTACGGGCGTAATCGTCACTTAAATTTGTACTGTCGGTAACATAGTTTATACCATAAAACTCGTTATACTGCTCAATTTCGTTTCTTGTAAGACAAAGAACAGGTCTTATAATATTTCCCCTAACGGCAGGAATACCTGTAAGACCTTTAAGAGAAGTGCCTCTTGCAAGGTTGAAAATTACGGTTTCCATTGAGTCGTTAAGATTGTGAGCCGTTGCAATTTTCGCATTACGATTGATTGAAGCAAAAAATTCATACCTCAAACGCCTGCCGCATTCTTCAAAACTCTGACCTTTCTGCTTTGCAATTTCGGGTACATTATAATGGGCTGCTCTGAAAGGTATATTATTCTCTTTACAAAATTCAGCAACAAATGCTTCGTCCGAATCCGCCTCTGCTCCCCTTATGCCGTGATTGACGTGAGCACATATAATATTTATATTCTTTTTAATTGAATATTCCTTGAAAAAATGAAGCATACACATAGAATCCGCACCACCTGATACAGCAAGAATAAGCGTATCATAGGGTGAGAGCATATTATGTTTTTCAATAAAAGCTTCAATTTTTTCACTAACCGTCGTTTTCATCTTCTCTGACATACTCTCTTGATGTGTACATTGTATAATCCGGATTCCATGCAAGAGGAACCGTACCCGTGGGACCGTGTCTGTTCTTAGATATAATAAGCTCAGCTTCGTCTATACGCAATTCCTCGGGTGGCTTATCAGCCGAATCCTTATAATAATCCTCTCTGTAAAGCATAAGAATAATATCCGCATCCTGCTCGATTGAACCCGATTCTCGAAGGTCGGACATCTGAGGTTTGTGTGAGCGTCCTTTTTCCTCAGTACGACGTGCAAGCTGTGCACAGGTGACAACGGGAATATTAAGGTCTTTTGCCATCATTTTAAGCTCTCGGGTAATATCCGAAACCTCCTGCACTCGGTTATCGGTCTTTTTGCTTGATTTCATAAGCTGAAGATAGTCGATAACGATACAGTCAACACCTTTAAGCTGTCTTGCTCTGGCTTTCATTTCGGGAACGGTAATGCTTGCGGTATCGTCAAAATACAATTCAACATCCGACAGAAATACGGAAGCCTCAGCTATATGCTGCCATTCCTCGGGAGAAAGCCTGCCCGTACGGAACTTTGTACTCTGTACTCTCGCTTCAGTTGAAAGCACACGCTGTGCAAGCTGCTCCTTTGACATTTCCAATGAGAAGAAAAGAACTTTTTTTCTGCCGTAAACAGCTACGTTTCGTGCAATATTAAGTGCGAAGCTTGTTTTACCCATAGCAGGACGGGCACCTACGATAATAAGGTCGGATCTGTTAAGACCTGTAATGCGTTTATCCAGCTCGGAAAAGCCTGTATTAAAGCCTGCGTACTGGTCTTTTTCCAGCAAAGACAGATTATAAAGACTCTGATAAACGGTTGGCAGAATATCACCGATTTTTGAAGGACCGACAACGGTTTTGCCCTGACGTATATCGTAAATTCTCTGCTCTGCCATATCAAGTAATTCATCAGCCGTCTGACCGGAATTTAGAGCGTTTTCACCGATTTCACCTGCAACAAGAATAAGAGAACGTATGTAAAATTTCTCCCTTACTATCTTGGCGTAGGAATCAACGTTTGCCGCTGAGGGAACATTTCTCGACAACTGAAAAAGATAGGTTTTACCTGTTTCATCATCGTAAACATTATCCTTACGCAAAGCGTCAAGCACAAGAACAGGGTCTATCTTGCCGCCATGAGCCGCATCAAGGCTGATAATTGTTGAAAATATAGCCTTGTGCTGAGGAAGATAGAAATATTCCGGTTTTAAAACCATTGTAACGGCAGAGATACACGACGGGTCAAGAAGAATTGCACCCAGAACAGCTTGTTCTGCTTCAAGACTGAACGGTAAATCACCGCTATCAATATCAAATTTTGCCATTATTTACTCACCTACAACAATATTGAGCTTTGCGGAAATTCCCTGATAAAGTCTTACCTCACACTCAAACGTGCCGAATGCTTTAATGTCGTTCATAACGATTTTTCTTTTGTCAATATCAAGACCAAACTGCTTTTTGATTTCGGCTGATACTTCCTTTGATGTAACAGAACCGAACAGTTTGCCGTTTGCACCTGCTTTAGCCGTTACCGTAACATTTTTTCCGTTGAGCTTTGCGGCGGCGGCTTTAGCATTTGCGATATCCGTATCAATTTTATGTTGCTGTGATGCTTCTCTGTTTTTAAGCTCCGTAATAGACTGAGCAGAAACCTCAACCGCTAACTTTCTGGGGAAAAGGAAATTTCTTGCATAGCCCTCGGCAACGCTTACCTTTTCGCCTTTTTTACCTAATGATTTAACATCCTGATTCAAAATAACCTCCATTGGTTACTCCTCCTTTATCTATTTTATATTTCGTTTTGTCACAGCCGAAACCGCTTCTTCAAGCAATTTTAATACGCTGTGCACATCTGTATTTTTTAACTGTGCGGCAGCCATGGTCTGATGACCTCCGCCGCCGAGTTTTTCCATAATAACCTGAACGTTTACTCTGCCGTAGCTTCTTGCGGAAACGGAAACTTCATTATTACCGGAATTAAATATAACAAAAGACGCATCAACATCTTCTATGTTAAGAAGCTCGTCCGCCGCCTTTGCACAGGCAAGTCTTATCTGTGAATCCTTACTTTCCGTCGTTGCAAATGCAAAATTGCCTTTTATTTTTGCACTGTTTACAACAGAGGTAATAAGTGCATTTTCATCCGCCGTGGCGGAAAACAGCTTTCGCACCGTGATTGTATCCGCAGAACGGTCTTTAAGATATGCCGCAGCTTCAAATGTTCTGACACCTGCTTTTAAAGTAAAATCTTTGGTATCAAGGTAAATGCCTGCAAGCAATCCCTCTGCCGCCTCTTTTGATATATGGGGTTTAGAGGGCATATATCTGATAAGCTCTGTTACCATTTCGCTTGCAGAAGATGCATTCGGTTCGTGATAAAAAATCAAAGCATCGTCTATATAACCGACAGATTGCCTGTGATGGTCAATAACAACTTTCTTTTTTGCCGTCTCAGCAATTTCGGTGGATTCGGCAAAGCTTGCACGCATAACGTCCGCAATAATTACAAGAGTATCATCGTTTAAATCACTCATAGCTTTTTGCGGCGACACAAAAAGTGCGGAATCTACGTCTTTATAATAGTTAATCAAAGGTTTAGCCATTGATGTTTTTTCATCAGCAATAACTTTTACGGGAATACCTAAGTGATTAACGATTTCAGCAAGACCGATTGATGCACCTACGGCATCAAGGTCGGAATTCTTATGACCCATTATAAGAACGTCAGATGAATGTTTTATTAACTCTTCAACGGATGTTGCAACAATTCGTGATTGCACCTGATTTCGGCTTTCAACACCGGAAGCAACACCGCCGAAAAATTCATATTCTCCGTTTTCATTTATAACGACCTGATCTCCGCCTCTGCCCTTTGCCATATCGAGTGCTTTGCGTGCCGTTGAATCACAGGCAAAAAGCTCTGTACCCGTAGCAATACCTACGGAAACGGTAAAACCTGCATTAACGCCGTCAATACGGTAGCCTCTTACACTGTCAAGAATATCAAAGTCTTCTTTTTTCATCTGAGTAAAAACTTTGTACTCGGCAGTAACGAAAAATCTGCCGTCACCCGTTTTGCGTATAATACACATATAATGGGTAAACCACGACATAAGCATTTTTTCAACATCGCTTAACAGAGTTGAATACTGATTCTGAGATATCATGGAGGAAACCTCATCCATAGCGTCAACCGATACGAACATAACGACGGGACGGCTGTCCCTGTATTTATCTGCAATAACTTTATGATATGTATCGTCTATGAAGAAAAGAATAAAATCTCCTTCATAATCATCGTTAACTTTTGATACATGAACCGTAAAACGTTTGTTGTTATAGCTTACGTTAAAGCTTTTTTTGTAAGCATCGGGACTTAGCTTATCGGGCGGAATAAAAGATTTTATCTGCTTATCCGATAGCTCATTTTCACCTATAACATCATTTTTAAAAAGTTCATTATACCAGACTATTCCGCCATTGGGAGAACATACAACGAACGGAACAGGCAAGCCTGTAATACGGTCATCATCACGGGAAACGATGTGAGCGTTTATCATCTCCACGGTTTTCTGCAAATCGGAATAACTCTTTTTTTCTGAGTAAAAAACTATTAAAGAAAGAATAACTCCTGCCGCAAGTTCAAAATAAGCTATTGCGGTTTTATCAAGATAGAATGAGGTAGCCGTAACTGCCAAACAAAACAGTACCATTACCGCAAACATTGGATGAAGCCGCAAAAAATCACGAATTTTCATAAATACTACACCTTTTTCAGAAATTAAATCTCCTGTATAATAGGTATAACCACGGGACTGCGTTTTGTTTTTTCGTAAACATATTTCAAAACGTCGTCCTTAATTTTGTTTTTAAGGGTATTCATATCGTGCCTGTTATTGTGGGTATATTTATCAAGAATCCTTAAAACAACCTCTGTTGCACCTTCAAAAAGCTCTGTTGATTCCTTAACGAATACAAAACCTCTTGACTGAATAACAGGTGCACCCACACAATACCCCATAGCCGCATCAACAGCTACGGCAACTACAATTACGCCGTCCTCTGCAAGAAGCTTTCTTTCACGAAGAACAAGACTGCCCACATCTCCGACACCGTAACCGTCAACATAAATATCACCTGCAGGCACATCTGAAAGAACGTATTTATCGTCTGACATAAAAGAAACTGCAAGTCCGTTTGACGCCATAATGATTCTGTCTGAGTCAATACCCATTGATTCGCCTGTAACAGCGTGTTTTTTCAGATGTTTATACTCACCGTGAACCGGTATAAAGAACTTGGGTTTAACAAGCCCTAAAACAATTTTCTGCTCTTCCTGACAGGCGTGACCCGATACGTGAACGTCGTACATTCTTTCATATACAACGTGTGCTCCGAGTTTCATAAGTTCGTTTACAACCTTACCTACGGTTTTTTCGTTACCGGGAATAGGTGTTGCAGATATAATAACGTAATCGTTAGGACCGATTGAGACCTTTCTGTGGTCGGACATAGCCATTCGTGTTAAAGCCGACATGGGTTCACCCTGACTGCCTGTGGTAATAATTACCAATTCTTCGTCCGTATACTGCTTTATGGCTTCAATGCCGATAATCAGACCGTCGGGCACGTTAAGATAGCCAAGCTGTCTGCTGATTTCAACAACGTTTTCAAGGCTTCTGCCCGAAAGAGCAACCTTTCTTCCCAAGGATGCCGCAACGTTGATAATCTGCTGAACTCTGTGAATATTTGATGCAAACGTTGCAACGATAAGTCTTCTTGAGCCTGCCTTGCGGAAAAGATTTTCAAATGATTCACCAACCTTGCGTTCACTCTCTGTAAAACCTGAACGCTCCGAATTAGTGGAATCTGAAAGCAGACAAAGTACCCCTTCATTACCCAGCTGACCTAAGCGAGAAAGATTCATTATATCTCCGTCAATAGGTGTATTGTCAATTTTAAAGTCACCCGTGTGAATAATTACTCCCTCTTTACATTTAACTGCAAATGCCAATGCATCGGGAATTGAATGGTTTACGTGGATAGCTTCAACGCTGAAACCGCCAACTTTTACCGTGTCACCGGGTTTTATTGTGTTAAGCTTGACCTTTGATGAAACTTTTGCTTCTTTAAGCTTATATTCAACGAGACCGATTGTAAGCTTTGTTGAATATACAGGTGCGTTTACGCTGTTAAGCAGATAAGAAAGACCGCCTATGTGGTCTTCGTGACCGTGAGTTATAAAAATCGCCTTTACTTTTGAGGCATTTTTCTGCAAATAAGTAAAATCGGGAATAACAAGGTCAATACCGGGCATTGTTGCATCGGGAAAAGAAAGACCGCAGTCTATAATTATGATTTCATCATTATATTCAAT
Organism: uncultured Eubacteriales bacterium; assembly: GCA_964495345.1. Lineage (GTDB taxonomy): Bacteria > Bacillota > Clostridia > Oscillospirales > Acutalibacteraceae > UBA1081. The sequence goes on along the minus strand of CAZBVV010000006.1, from coordinate 14,195 downwards.
AAGCGTCAGATTTTTACCAACCTCGTTAAGTCCGCCGAGGAAAGCAATTTTGACGGGCATGGTAAATGCCTTGCTTGCTCCGTGATTCTTTTTAGACTGATGATAACCCGACTTTTTTTGTTTTACGGTTCCCGTAAAGGATTTTTGTGTTATCTGCTTACTTGATTTGCCGATTTTGGCATAGCGTTTAACCGTGCCGGACTGCTTTTTTGCAGAATCTTTATTATAATGTTTTTGATTACTCATTTAATTCTCCTTGTTAATTTAATTTTAGTATATGTAAGCCCTCAGAAGGGCTAAGTTTCATTATTTTGTTGTATAGACGCAATAAGGCATAATAATGTTATTTTACACTCATTGATTGAATATGTCAATACTATTGGAGTTGATTTTGTTTTCTGTATCAATACAAATTTCCTGTGCGGCTTCCATTGTATCGGCTTCTGCAATAATTTTCACAAGACGGCCTGCACCTGTTCCGTAAAGTGTTACATAGCCGTTTTTTACGGATTTTCTGAGCCCCTGTGTGTCACTTCCTGTTGTAATTTCAAGCACAGACGCAAGTAATGAAGCCGGAATATCAGGTGCGATAACTTTTGACTTTATTGAATAAGCGGGAATATCTTTTATAAGCTCGTAAAGGCTCTTTTTTTCGTTGCGGATAATCCCTATAACTTTAAAGCATAATGCAACGGCATCAAACGCCCACATACAATGTCTTACACATGAGGCAATACTCTGACTGTACTCCGTCATTGAAGATTCACCGATTCTGTACACTTCCTGCGAATATTTTTCACCCATGGAATCAATACAGGTTGGTGCATCAAAAGGTACGGCAATATCGTAACCGCCCGAAAGAGCATGAATGGCACACAAAGTAAGGAGCTTGTCATGGGGAACGCTGTTTCCTTTTTCATCCCTTGCCGTTGCCTTTTTACCCGAATAGTCAACGGTAAACTCAGGAGTATCTTTTTTTACGCAACCGAGAAGATAAAAGCATTTGTCAACAAGACGTTTAATCATGGGATTTGGCGATTTTATCGTTGCGGCGGCACCCGAAATATTACTTCCTGCGGAGGATATAAGCTGTCCTTCATATATATCGCTGACGGAACTCATATCGTGTATCTCGTTACATTCTACGCCGTTACAACATCTGAAATCACTGCGTTTATAACGGTTTTCAAGTTCTCTTTCGTATTTACGGTACATTGGTAAGCCGTACTGACCGAAAAGACTTATATGAGTTGTTCGCGGATTGGAGCAGATGTAAATTCCGCTGTCAAGTGCACAAAAGGAGATAAAAAACGGCATCTGACTTTCAATACATTCGCCGTAATCGGAAATTTTACTGCCACCTGCTATAAGTCCCGACATAACTGCCATAGCAAGTGCTTTGGATGATTTTGACGTATCATAACCTATTCCAATGTTTTTACCGAATGACGAGCCTGCAAGTGCCTCACCCAATCTGCAACATTTTTCACAGGAAATTTCCGTAAAAGTTTCACCGCTTATTCCGTTTTCATCCAGAAGTTCAGATTCACATTTTCCGTCACGAAGATTATTTATTATAACACTCCTGTAAGAAATCCTTTTTTCCGGCCAGACAAGTACGTTATTGGACACCGTCGAACCGCTTCCGATAATACAGCCCTCACCTATACAGCTTCCCTCAAGGCAAATGTTGTTTGACTTAATAAGACATTTGTCACCGATAACAGAGCCGATTGTATCACAATTTTCGCAAACAGAAGCATTTTGCATGATGAGGGTTTTTTTAATCCTTGAATTGTCACCTATAAAAGCATTGTCCTCTATCGCCGTATACGGTCCGATTACACTTCCCTGACCTATTTTAACATTTTTACCGATATACACAGGCGGAACGATATCATAATCTCCGTCGGGTAATTCCTGTTTTATAAATATCCCTTTCTTCACCTTGGGAACGGAAATGTTAACCTTACCGTCCATAATATCCCCATAACATTTTCTCAGACTTTTCAAATCGCCCATATCACACCAATAACCGTCGGGGACAACGCTGAACAGTCTTTTTCCGGAATGCAGCATTGCGGGAAAAAGGTCACAGGCAAAATCATATGCAGTTTTATCCGGAATAAAATCAAGAACAGCAGGATTTATAACATAAATACCCGTGTTTGCCATATCCGACGAGGCGTGTCGCCAATCGGGTTTTTCGCAGAAAGACTCTATTCTGTCATTTACATCAAGTAAAACAGTTCCGTATTCACCGATGTTTTCAACCTGTTTGCACACAACTGTAGCATCTGCCATAACTTTTTTATGATGTTTCATTATTGCTGAAAGGTCAAAATCACAAATACAGTCTCCGCTTATAACAAGAAAGGGCTCAGTCCAATTTTTTGCGGCATTTTTTACACAGCCTGCCGTACCCAATACGTCAGTCTCTTCAATGCAGGTTATTTTTGTTCTGCCTTTTCGCAAAGAATCAACGTAATTTTCAATTTCTTCCCCCATATACCTTACCGTCACGGCAATTTCATCAAATCCGTTATCAGCAAGCAAATCAAAAATATAACCCAACACAGGCTTTCCCATAATTTTAATCATCGGCTTGGGAGTTGTACAGGTAAGAGGTCTGAGTCTTGTGCCTTCTCCCCCTGCCATAACTACTGCTTTCATAATAATTCTCCTCGGTAAAAATTTTACAAATATATTATTTGCCAAGGGATTAAAATTAATCATTTTTTGTGTTTACATTCAAATTATTTTTTGATACAATTTAAACATTAAAGTAAAGGAGAATACTATGTCAGATAAAGTTATGATTTATACCGACGGTGCTTGCTCCGGCAATCCGGGACCGGGCGGTTGGTGTGCAATATTGAGATACGGAAAATTTGAAAAAGAAATATCGGGCGGCAGTGCAGATACAACCAACAACAAAATGGAGTTAACTGCTGTAATTGAAGGACTTAAAGCCTTAAATCGCAAATGCGACGTTACTATTGTTTCCGATTCAAAATACGTTTGCGATGCGGTTACAAAAGGCTGGGTATACAACTGGAAAAAGAAAGGCTGGAAAAAAAGTGACGGCAAACCTGCTCTCAACGCAGAGATGTGGGAAGAGCTTTTACAGTTACTTGCAAAACATAACGTTGAATTTAACTGGATAAAGGGTCATGCAGGACATCCCGAAAACGAAAGATGCGATAAAAAAGCTGTTGAAGAAACACAGAAATTTATGAAATAATTAAACCGCCGTGATAACACGGCGGCTTTGATTTTATAATATGTATTATTAATGTTCACCGTTGAGAATCTTTGCTGCAAGGATTCTGCGGTTTGTTTTAAAGTGGAAATATTCTCTCTTTTCTACTACAAATATTTCTACGGGCTGTTCATGGTCATCAAGCTTACTGCGAATTTCGTCTTCGACATCTGCTAATTCAACACCATTTTCGAGAACAACATAAAGGTAAGGAACAAAGCAACCTTCATGGTCTTTATCAGCGGGGATAACAAAGAAGCAGTCTGCAATGCCTTTTACTTCGACAACCTTATTCTCCATAACTGTTGTATAAAGATTTTTGCCGCTGAAATGCTTATTCAGACCACGGCTGTAAACAAAAAGTTCACCCAAAGAGTTCATGCAGCCGAAATCGCCTGTATGTACCCACACTTTACCGTCAGAGTGAAGCTTCATAGTCTTTGCGGTATCTTCGGGAGAATCGTAACGAACCATATTTGCAGGACCGTGAACGCAAACCTCACCAACCTGTCCGTAATCAAGCTCTTCCAATGTTTCGGGGTCAAAAATAGAAATATTTGTGCCTCTCATGGGGATACCGCCGCCGCAATCTTTAAAATCGCCGTTAGGACGGGGATTTGTAGCAGTAGAACCAACTTCGCTTAAACCGTAGCACATTGAGAAAACAGCAGGAGAACCGTGCTTTTTCAAAAATGCCTGTATTTTATCAAGCCATTTATTGTGAACAGAGTCAGCACCGCCACCAAGAACAAACAGATCATTCATAGGATAATCTTCAGGGATTCGCTTACTATCCATAAGAATATTTGCCATCATGGGAATAGCAATCATCTGGTTGGGTTTATAACGTAAAAATTCAAGGTCAATATCTTCGGGTTCACAGAAAGGTGAAAGAATAAGATGATTTGTTTGTGCAATATTATAAATCATAATTGATGTTGCAATAGCAACAAGTGCAGGAGGTAAAAGAGTGTGTAAAACACGAAGTGTAAATCCGATACCTCCGGGAATCACAAGCTGACCGAGCAATCCGTTGATAGAACGTGCTGAATGAACAACCTGTTTTGAAGGACCTGTTGAACCGCTTGTATATGAACAATACAGAGGTCTGTCTGGATTTTTTTCAGCATTTACAACATTTGTAACAGACTCGCCGTTCTTGATGAAATCTGCCCACATAATGCTTCTTTCATCACAGGCAACAGGTTCAGCATAGAGTTTTTTTATTGCAGTTTCCACATAATCGGGAATCTCATCTTTTACGGCATATGTATAAGGAGATAAGCAAACTATATTTTCAACACCGGTTTTTTCATAATAAAATGATTCTTCACTTGCAGGAAGGAAGTCATAAGAAAATACAACTTTTGCATTTGCTTTAATGAATGCATTTGCCTGGTCTTCGGGTAAGCCGTCAATACATATAACAGTTACACCGAGTTTTTCTGCTGCGAGTAAAACAAATATAAATTCAGGTACTGCACGTAAAAGAACAAAAATATTATCATTCTCTTTTATATTGAGAGCAATCATAGCCTTTGCAACTTTTTCGGTTTCCTCAATAATCTGATTGAGAGTAAATTTTCTGCCATAATACTCAATAACATCCTTATTATGGTCAGTATTATGCTTTATGATAAATTCTGTTAAAGTGTCATTCGTAGGAACAAAAGTACGCATTGGTTCGGGGTAAAACTGTAACCAAGGTTTTGTAACTGATGCTTTTTCAAGTGACGTGGTGTTAATATTCTCCATATACGAACCTCCGTAAAAATTAATCTGTTCACATGTATGTAAATTTTAACAGATTGTAACTAATTATTCAACAATTTTTAAATTTTTCTCCATTTTGTACAGTCAAACAACAAAATATTATACAAAATACCAACACATTGACTTTACTATATAAATTTTTACATTTTTTAACGAATATTTCTTATAAAACGAAAAACGGAGACCTTTTACAGTCTCCGTAATTTTGCCTGTGTTATCAGTCAATCTCGACCTGAATCTTCATGTCCTTGCGGTTTGCAGTTGCTCTCATAACAGTTCTGATTGCCTTGGCAATTCTTCCCTGCTTGCCGATTACTCGACCCATGTCGTCAGCTGCAACATGAAGATGATAAACAGTGATTCCTTCCTCATTCACGGGGTCAACAGTTACGTTAACGGCTGAAGGCTCGTCAACAAGACCCTGTGCAATAGAAACAAGTAACTCTTCCATTTTATTTCCTCCTGAAAAATTTAGTTGTAACAACCTTTTTTATCAGTCGATTACACCCTGTTTTTTAAGAAGATCTCTTACTGTATCGGTAGGCTGAGCACCGTTGCCGATCCACTTTTTAGCTGCTTCTGCATCAATTTTTACAGTTGCGGGCTCTGTTGTGGGGTTGTAGTAACCAATCTCCTCAATAAATCTGCCGTCACGGGGATATCTTGAATCTGCTACCACTACACGATAGAAGGGAGCTTTCTTTGCACCCATACGACGAAGACGAATTTTAACTGCCATTTGAATTTACCTCCAAAAATAATATACTATTTATATGTTCAAACACTTTTGTGTTGTGAATCCTTTGTTACATAGGCATACCGGGGAAACCACCGCCGCCGAACATACCTTGCATTCTACGCATTTTTTTCTTACTGCCCTTGCCTGTCATCTGCTTAAACATTTTCTGCATCTGACGGTACTGTGAGAGAAGCTTATTAACATCCTCAACCTGCATACCGCAACCTGCGGCAATTCTGCGTTTTCTTGAAGGGTTGATTATGTCCGGATTTTCTCTCTCTTTGGGAGTCATTGAATGGATAATAGCCGCTGTTTTATCAAGCTGGCGGTCATCAATATCCGCATCCTTAATCTTTTTACCTACACCGGGAATCATTGAAAGCAAGTCTTTCATAGAGCCCATTTTTTTAACCTCTGTAAGCTGATCAAGTAAATCGTTAAGGTCGAATTTATTTTTTCGAAGCTTCTCTTCAAGCTCAAGAGCCTTTTTCTCATCAAGAGTCTGCTCCGCTTTTTCGATAAGGGAAAGAACGTCACCCATACCGAGTATCCTTGATGCCATACGCTCGGGATGGAATACTTCAAGATCATCAAGCTTTTCGCCGATACCAGAGAATTTAATAGGCTTACCCGTTACTGCTCTTGCTGAAAGAGCCGCACCGCCTCGTGTGTCACCGTCAAGCTTTGTAAGAACGAGTCCGTCAATACCCAAAGCATCATTGAAAGACGTTGCAACGTTAACAGCGTCCTGACCCGTCATTGAGTCAACAACAAGGAGAATTTCGTGTGGCTTAACCTCGGACTTGATGTTTTTCAATTCCTGCATAAGCTGTTCGTCAACGTGCAAACGACCTGCTGTATCAAGAAAAACATAGTCGTAACCTTTGTCTTTAGCCAGCTTCACTGCCTCTTTAGCAATAATTACAGGGTCTGTATTGCCCATTTCAAAAACCGGTACGTCTGCCTGTTCACCGACAATCTGCAACTGCTTGATTGCGGCAGGTCTGTAAACGTCACAAGCTACAAGAAGAGGTCTGTGCCCCTGTCCTTTGAGCATTTTTGTAATTTTTGCACTGTGGGTTGTTTTACCCGAACCCTGCAATCCGCACATCATAACAATTGTGGGAGGATGCGACGCATTTGCGAGTTTAGCCTGTGTACCGCCCATAAGAGCAGTTAATTCCTCGTTAACGATTTTAATAACCATCTGTGAGGGAGTAAGGCTTTCCATAACCTTTGCACCGATAGCCTTATCGGTAACGGATTTTGTAAAATCCTTTGCAACTTTATAGCTAACGTCAGCCTCAAGTAAAGCAAGACGAACCTCGCGCATCGCCTCTTTTACATCCGATTCGTTAAGACTACCCTTGCTTCTGAGCTTTTTAAAAGCTGAATCAAGTCTGTCTGAAAGACCTTCAAATGCCATTTGATTACCTCTTTTTAAATTTCGGGGTCTGCAAGTTCAGCACAAAGTGACTGAATTTCAACGGTCAGATCGTTGATGGTTCTTGACAAACCGCATTTGAGATTTTCTTCATTAATTGCCGCCGCTTTCTGACTGATGACGGATAGTGAAGATGTAATGTGTTCAAAACGGGCAACGAAGCCGATTCTTGCTTCCATTTCGAGCAACTGACCCTCTGCCCTTTTTATTGCGTCTCTGACGCCCTGTCTTGTTATACCCACATTTTCGGCAATTTCGGCAAGAGATAAATCGTCGTTATAATAAAAATCAAGAAAATCACGCTGTTTTTGTGTAAGCATTTCACCGTAAAAATCAAGTAACATAATCATTCTAAGATTTTTAGCCATACGATTCACCCCTTCATGATGTAAAGATTTTGTGCTTTACAGGTGAGTATTATACTAAAGCGACAGTAAAATGTCAATAGTTTTTTTAACTTTTTTAAATAATTTTTTTGCGGGGTGCAAAGGCTTTTACCTTAACACCGTAAAAACTATTTGAGAGTGGCGATTGTAACGCCGTTTTCACCCTCGCCGAATGTGCCTAAACGGTAGGATTTTACCTGCGGATGCTTTTTAAGATGCTGTTGTATTGCCGCACGAAGTGCTCCCGTACCCTTGCCGTGAATTATAGTCACCTCAGGCAGTCCCGACATAACCATACTGTCTATGAACAGGTCAACCGTCATTATAGCTTCTTCAACAGTAAGCCCTCGCAAATCACAGCGAGTATCCGATGCAGCAGTAAGCCTGCTTTCCGTACTTTTTTTGATTCGTGTATCGTTTTTCTGTTGTTTCGGTTTTTCAACCAAACGCAAGTCTGAAACCTTTACACGCATTTTCATACTGCCGACACGAATTTCCGTGTTGCCGTTCTTGTCCGGAACGGAAAGTAAAACACCTTCACTCCCGATTCCCGCAACCCTGACTGTATCTCCAACCTGTAAAGGTCTTGACAATTCATATCCGTCGTCAACAGCTTCGATAATAGGGTCGGATGCGGCATCAACACTGCTCAAACCTCTTCTTATATCAGAACGCATTTTATTGAGTCCGTCAGCACTGTTTGCAGATTTAATTGCTTTTTTTGCCTTTTCAATTTCAATCATAAGTGCGTTAGCTTCACGTTTTGCGTTTTCAACAAGACGCATAGCTTCGCTTCTGGCACGTTGCAACTCCTTTTCTTTAAGAGCCTCAACTTCTCTTAATTTAGCCTCTGCCTGCATTCTCAGTTCTTCATTTTCACGGCGGAGAGCCTCTGCAACTGCTCGCTCTTTTTCCATTTCAATTCGTCTTGCTTCCAATGAATCAACAACATCTTCAAATCTTGTATTTTCAGAAGAAACGAGTTCTTTAGCTCTTTCAATAACCTGAGTATCAATACCTAATTTTTCTGAAATGGAAAATGCGTTAGATCTGCCGGGAATACCGATAAGGAGTCTGTAAGTAGGTCTTAGCGTAGAAACATCAAACTCGCAACTGCCGTTTTCAACACCGGGGGTATCAAGTGCATATGCTTTAAGCTCTGCGTAATGAGTTGTTGCGGCAATTCTTGCTCCCTGCAATCTCAATCTTTCAAGTATTGCTATGGCAAGTGCCGCACCCTCAACCGGGTCCGTACCTGCACCAAGCTCATCGATAAGTACAAGACTGTCTTCATCGGCACTTTTCATTATATTAACAATATTAACCATATGAGATGAAAAGGTTGAAAGTGACTGCTCAATACTCTGCTCGTCGCCAATATCTGCAAATACTTTTTTATAAATACTTACTTTACTGCCATCGGATACGGGAATCATAAGACCGCACATTGACATCAGTGTAAACAGACCTAATGTTTTGATTGAAACCGTTTTACCGCCTGTGTTGGGACCTGTAATAACGAGTGTATCAAATTCACCGCCAAGACTTATATCAACAGGGACAACTTTTTTTGCATCAAGCAAAGGATGTCTTGCATTTTTCAGCTCGGTTATACCTGTATCGTTAAGCTCGGGAACGGATGCTTTCATTTTGTATGCAAGCTGTGCCTTTGCAAAAATAAGATTGAGCTCCAGCACGGTTTCGTAGCTGTATTTGATTTCATCAGCATACTCACCTGCCTCGACAGATAAAGCCGCAAGGATTCGTTCAATTTCATCCTGTTCCTTACCCTGTAATACCCTGATTTCATTATTAGCCTCAACAACCGCCATAGGTTCAACAAACACGGTTGCTCCGCTTGATGATGTATCATGCACAAGACCGGCAATCTGTGAACGGAATTCCGATTTTACAGGAACAACGAATCTTCCGTTACGCTGAGTGATAATAGCATCCTGTAAGCATTTCTGATATGCAGAAGAATGTATAATGCCGTCAAGCTTTTCACGGATTCTTGCACTTTGCTGACGCATTTTACGACGGATATCTGCAAGGGTTGGTGATGCGTTATCGCTGATTTCCTCCTCAAAAGTAAAGCACTCGGAAATTCTGCTTTCAAGATATTTATTCGGATGCAGGGCATTAAAATATACATCTATTGAATATGAAATTTCATCCGACTGACGGCTTCGCCATTCGCTGAGTGACCTTATAACACGCAAATTTTCACCTATATCCAGAAATTCACGTACAGTAAGTACGCCCCCTGCATTTGCACGGGCAAGAGAATTGTTAACGTTTTTAATTGAGCCGAAAGAGGGTGAACCGTACTTCGCAAGAAGGATAAATGCATCCTCTGTCTTTTTAAGCTCCCCTTTTGCTGTTATAATATTGGTTTCGGGGGTAATATTAAGTGCAAGCTCTCTGCTGTCCTGACAGCAAGTATACGCAGACAGCATTTCAAGTACCTTATTAAGCTCCAAAGAATTGTGATGTCTGTTTTTCATATTATCTCCATTTAATTAATGTATAATTAAAGAGTGCATTAACAAAAACACACTCTTTTGATTTATTTTGTTTGGTTTATTTTATTTGATTTCAGTACCGCCTACGGGTCGGATATTAAGCACGTAACAAGCACCCTCACCGAAAATGCTTTCAAGCGTTGATTTGTATACGTCGAGTAAATCCATAGGAACGAATGCCTGAATTGTACCTGCAAAGCCGCCGCCGTGCACACGCCATGCTCCCTTTCCGCGGAGTATGTAATCACTTACCGCAAGAGCTAATGAAACGGGCTGTGAAAGAGGCTGTTTTGCGGAGAACACGTTTTGATTATACATATATGAAGAAAAGCCGCTTTCGGTAATTACTGATTTAAAAGCTTCAAAATCGCTGCTTGCAAGAGCATCTGCCGCTTGTACTACACGTTTGTTTTCGCCGTAGAAATGAAGACCTCTGAGCACGCTTCTGTCCCCTGCCTTTTCTCTTACAAGGGGAAGATTTGCCGTAAATTCATCTTCACTCACGTCACGCAGAGCAGACTTTCCGAAAACGGAAGCGGCTTTTTCCATTTCCTGACGGATAGCGGCGTATTCATCAGTAAGGTCGGCATGGTTAGCTCTTGTGTCAACAATGCAAAGAGCATGACCGCAGGATGCAAAATCAAACTCAACAGGCTCAATAACAGGCTTTTCCGTATCGGCAAAATCAATCTTAACGAAACTGCCTACAGAACAAGCCATCTGGTCCATAAGACCGCAAGGTTTATCAAAGAAAACATTTTCTGCATACTGAGCAATCTGTGCAATCTCAACCGCAGAAACCTTGCCGTCGTTGTAAAGGTAGTTCATTATGGTACCTACAAGAACCTCAAATGCGGCAGATGATGAAAGTCCCGAACCGGAAAGCACCTGTGTAGCTGTTGCGGCATCAAAACCGCCGATTTTATAGCCTCTGTTGACAAATCCTGCACAAACGCCCCTTATAAGTCCTTTTGACTTGCCGTATTCTTCCGTATGAGGTGTGAGGTCGGAAATGTCAATAATATCTATTTTGTTGTACTCTGCAGATTTTACTCTTACTATGCCTTCATCGTTTTTTGCGGCAGCGGCAACTGCGTCAAGATTGATAGCCGCAGCCATTACCATACCTCTGTTATGGTCGGTATGATTACCGCAAACCTCAGTTCTGCCGGGAGCAGAGAAAAATCGTATCTCTCTGTCGGGATTATAATACTCACAAAAAAGGTCAACGATTTTCTTATAACGCTCTTTCTGAGCTGATACGGCATCGTCGGTGAAATATATTTTTTTCATCATACCGTCGTATGCGTCAGATTCGATTTTTTTAATTGCAAGTTCTTTTGACATAATTATTTTTCCTCCGTATTATGTTTTTTGACTGTATCCAACACCTTGCTCAGTGACAGCATCACCGCACCCGAAACTACGGACAACAGCAACAGCGGAATTGACAGTTTAAGTGAAAATGGATTATACACGTTTCTGCCGATTGTAATATACGACAGAGTTCTTGGCAAATACGCAAACAGAGATATGAGCATATAACGTCTGTAATCGTATTTCATTGAGCCGTAGAGCTGACTTACCATATTAAGAGATACGAATGGCAGAATTCTGCATACGGCAAGTACCCACGGACTTCCGTGTCCGTCATCGTCGCTGATAATCTTTCTTGCGATACTGCTTTTGTTTACGATTTTCTGTACACCTGTATCACCCTGGTTGAATCCCATAAAATACTTAACGGTAAACATCAACGATTCACCGGCGATATTTATAACAAGTGCAGAGGGAGTATTAAATACCAATGCGGTTGCTACACACAAAATTGATACGGGATATACGGGAAATGCAGTATGGATAAAATACAACAGCATTATTACAACAATAATAAGCCATTTATTACCTATTGATGCAACCGAATATTCAAGTTCTTCAAGCCACAGAAGATACTCAATATATTTTTCTTCAAGAAACGTAATTCTTGATATTACCGACCAAACAAGCAACAATGCCGATATTAAAAAACAGACTATTGCTCCTATTCTTAACGAGTAACGAGTTATCTTGTCTTTCTTCAAAAATATCACCGAAACTATAATTTACAACAGATATAATTATTTTAACAAAAAAAATGGAAAAGTTCAATAGTTTGTGCTATAATATTTAAAAAACAATTTTTAAGGGGAAAAATACAATGAAAATAGTTATGCTTGACGGCTACACCACCAATCCCGGTGACCTTTCATGGGATTTTTTGAACGAATACGGCGATGTGGACATTTATTCGAGAACACCTGAAGATAAAATTATTGAAAGATGTATTGATGCGGATGTGGTTATAACAAACAAAACACCTTTAAATAAAGATATAATTGATTGCCTGCCGAAACTTAAATTCGTGGCACTCCAATCAACGGGATACAACATTGTTGATTATATGTATCTTAAAGAAAAGGGGATCCCCGTATCAAATATCCCGTCGTACTCAACGGAGGCGGTAGCTCAGCTTGTTATGGCTTTTATTCTTGAGCTTTCCATGAATGTGGGACTTCATTCATCTGCCGTTAAAAGCGGAGAATGGACAAAAAGTGTTGATTTCTGTTTTTGGAAAACTCCTCTTTGCGAGCTTACAGGTAAAACATTAGGCATTTTCGGTTTCGGAAGAATCGGTAAAGCCGTGGCGGAACGTGCAAAGGCTTTCGGAATGAATGTTATTGCTTATACTCCCCGACTTCACGGCGGCGAGCCCGATTTTGTTGAATTTGTATCTCTTGACGAAATGCTGAAAAGAGCAGACGCCGTTTCGATGCATTGTCCTCTTACTCCCGAAACAGAGGGTATTGTAAATGCAAAATTTATTGCAAAAATGAAAGACGGTGCGTATTTCATTAACACGTCAAGAGGAACAGTTGTTGACGAAAATGCTTTAGCAGATGCACTCAACTGCGGCAAATTGGGCGGAGCAGGTCTTGACGTGCTTTCATGTGAGCCTCCCAAGGCGGAAAATCCTCTTTTAAGTGCAAAAAATTGTTTCATTACTCCTCATATCGCATGGGCGGCGTTTGAAACAAGGCAAAGGCTTGTTAGTATTCTTAAAGAAAATATTGCAGCTTTTGTAAACGGTACACCTCAAAATGTAGTAAATTTGTAAAATCGGGGCATAATATGTTGGGAAATATTGCGGTTATACAGTACGTTAGCATTATGCTTTTTGTGTGAGTTAAACAAATCTTTAAAAAAAAGGTTAATTTTTTAACAAAACACTTGAATATTGCCCAAAAGAATTGTAAAATAATATACGCAAAAATAAATCAATGGCTTATGCCATACAAAATGGAGGAAATTACCATGTCAGTTAAAGTTGCTATTAATGGCTTCGGCAGAATCGGTCGTCTTGCATTCAGACAGATGTTTGGTGCAGAAGGCTATGATGTTGTAGCTATCAACGATCTCACAAAGCCCTCAATGCTTGCTAACCTTCTTAAGTATGATACTGCTCAGGGCGGTTACTGCGGCAGAATCGGCGAAGGTCTTCACACTGTTACTGCTGATGACGAAGCAGGCACAATCACAGTTGACGGCAAAACTCTTACAATTTACAAAGAAGCAGACGCTAACAATCTTCCTTGGGGCGAAATCGGTGTTGACGTAGTTCTTGAGTGTACAGGTTTCTACTGCACAAAAGAAAAGGCTATGGCTCACGTTAACGCAGGTGCTAAGAAAGTTGTTATTTCTGCTCCCGCAGATAAGGAAACAAAGACTGTTGTATTCAGCGTAAACGAAGATATCCTTACAGCTGACGATCAGGTTATCTCTGCTGCTTCCTGTACAACAAACTGCCTTGCTCCCATGGCAAAGGCTCTTAACGACTACGCTGCTATCCAGAGCGGTATCATGTCAACAATTCACGCTTACACAGGCGACCAGATGATTCTTGACGGTCCTCACAGAAAGGGCGACCTTCGCCGTGCACGCGCTGGCGCTGCTAACATCGTTCCTAACAGCACTGGTGCTGCAAAGGCTATCGGTCTTGTAATTCCTGAACTCAACGGCAAGCTCATCG
>CAZBVV010000005.1:0-44488 GCA_964495345.1 uncultured Eubacteriales bacterium | reverse complement strand
AAAACAGAAAAAGGCTTTTCCGCCTTGCGAAATATGAACTTAAAAATCAGCACGGAGGCACAGTTTTAGGTTTTTTGTGGAACTTTTTGAATCCTGCACTTCAGGTTTTGGTATATTGGTTTATTTTTGCAATCGGTTTAAGAAAAGGTACCGATGTGGGCGGCGTTCCGTACATCATATGGCTTATAATCGGTATTGTTTGCTGGCATTACATCAGTCCGGCAATGTCAAATTCCGAAATGTCTATTGTAGGTTTTTCGGATGTCCTTAAAAGAATGCGTTTTCCCATGGCAATAGTGCCTGCAAAAACGGTTATATCCAATTTGTTTACACACATCATCTCCATGGCGGTTGTCTTTATTATTATCGTAGCATCCGGAATAAGTATCAGCTCCGATATCTGGATTCTACCGTATTATATGTTTGCAAATACATTCTTTATTTTGAGTTATGCTCTTTTTGCATCATCAATCAATGTTCTGTTCAGGGATTTCCACAACCTTTCAAACACAGCTTTGCGCTTATTGTTTTATATCTCACCGGTAATGTGGCGACCTGACAAAGACAACGCAATTATGAATGCAATAGCTAAGGTCAATCCGTTTGCGTATATACTCAACGGATACCGTGATGCCATTCTCTATGAATGGTCACTTGCAGACTCTATTCAATCAGGACTTATATTCTGGGGGATTGCAATAACTCTGTTTATTTTAGGGTGCGTTCTTCATATGCGACTCCGAAACAAGTTTATTGATTCGTTGTAAGGAGGCTTCATCAGTATGAATAACTCAACAAACAAAAAAAATGCTGTCATATGTGAACACATCTGCAAGGATTATCCTTTATATTCATCATTTGCACAGAAAATCAAAGGGCTTTTTCTTAAAAATGATCGCGTATCAACATTCAAAGCACTTGATGATGTAACACTTACCATGAAACATGGCGAGTGCGTAGGACTTATCGGACTTAACGGCAGCGGAAAATCAACACTTGCAAGCATTATTGCCGGCATTACAACTCCCACAAAAGGCAAAATAAGAGTCAGAGGCGAGGTAAGTATGCTCTCAGCCGGTTCCGGTATGCGTATGCACCTTTCCGGCATCGACAATATTCGATTCAAATGCTTACTTATGGGCTATACAGACAAGGAAATTCCTGCGTTAGAAAAAGATATTATTGAATTTGCAGACATCGGTATGCACATAAATCAACCTGTCAAGACATACTCAAGCGGTATGCGCTCAAGATTAGGTTTTGCTATTGCCGTGCACATAAACCCGGACATTCTAATTATTGACGAAGCACTATCCGTGGGCGATTCAAGTTTTACAGACAAATGCTTAACAAAAATTAATGAATTTAAAGCAAAAGGCAAAACAATCGTATTTGTAAGTCATTCCGTGGCATCAATGCAATCTTTCTGTGACAGAATTTTATGGCTTCATAAGGGTAAAGTTGTGGGCGTTGATATTCCCGAAAAAATAATCCGTCCTTACACTAAGTTCGCAAAAGAATTTAATGCGATGAGTACAAAAGACAAGAAAAGCATTATGCCCGATCTTAAACAATATCAACAGGAATGCGGGGTTTTATAAATGGCAAAAACTAAAAATGACATACAGCAGGAACTTGATGCACTCAGACAGGAAAATCTGAGACTTGCCGAAGAAAATCGAAAACTGCGTCAATCAAACGATATGTTTATAGATGTTATAAAAGACTGTCATAATGACATTTCCAATCAGATAAATGTTTTAACCACCTTAAAAAAAGAAATGCTCAGCTATGAGGTACAGCTTGATTCAGTAACAGCAGAAAATGTTGCACTCAAAGCAAGAATGGGCAGAATAGAAGGCAACCCCATCGGTAAAGTTGCATTACAAACATACAGAAATATCCGCGATTTAAAGGCTGACATTGTAATGAAGAGTCAGCGAAGCAGCGAAACAGCGTCAAAGGATAAAACTGTTTCTGCTCACGAAGCAAAAAGACAGATTGTTCAGACGTTGGAAACAAACCCTATGGGTAAAGCTGCACTTAAAATATACAGAAGTGCAAAAAGCATTGCAAAAAAAGGCGCAAAATAATGGCAGAGGGTTAAATTATGAATACAAGAATATTTACTGAAAACATACGAAACTTAAAAGCCAGAGCCGAAATGCTCAGACAGCTTCTGCTCAACCACAACATAAATTGTTACCATGAAAGAGCCAATCAGTTTAATACAAATTGCGAAAGTTTAAAAGAATTAAAAGTTGCTGCAGTTATGGATCCATTCACCGTAGGTAATTTTAAGAGTGAATGTCAGCTTTTTGAAATATCCGCAAACAACTGGGAAGAAGAAATGCAAAATTGTCAACCCGACTTATTCTTTCTGGAATCCACATGGCACGGTAAAAACAATTCCTGGTTCAAAAAAGTTTGCAACGGCAGTAAGGAACTGTTTGATTTAACCGCATACTGTCACAACAACGGTATTCCGGTAATCTTCTGGAACAAAGAAGATCCTGTTCACACAGATATCTTTATGTCAGCAGCATCCTGTGCAGACTTTGTATTTACAACTGACTTTGACTGTATAGAGAAATACCGATGTGTGCTTCAGCATGACAATATTTATTTGTTGCCCTTTGCTGCACAGCCCTCAGTTCATAATCCCATTGAAATTCACAACAGAAAAGATAAATTCTGTTTTGCAGGCACATACTATCATAAATATAAAGACCGTTCAAAAGTTTTTGACGATTTTGCAACGGTTTTCCAGAAAACCAAAGGTCTTGAAATTTATGACAGAAACTACGGTTCAAATAATCTTCAGTTTGCATTTCCTGCAAGATACAATAAAATGATTATGGGCAATCTGAAGCCTGAAGATATCCATATTGCATATAAAGGCTACAATTACGGCATTAATATGTGTACCGTAAGTCAATCCCAGTCAATGTTCGCAAGACGCGGAATTGAGCTTCTTGCATCAAATACTGTTTCAGTGGGTAACTACTCACGAGGAATAAAGAATCTTTTGGGTGACTTATCAATTTCCACAAATAATGCTGCAACAATGCAATCTCAGCTTGAGAAATATTGCAGCACAACTGTAGATTACAGAAAATACCGTCTTGCAGGTCTCAGAGCAATTCTCAAAGACCACCTTTGTGAGGACAGGCTCGGTTATATCGTATCTACTGTTTTCGGCAGAGAATTAGCTAACACACTTCCGCATATAACAGTTGTAGCTTATACCGAAACTCCGGAAGAAAAAGCAAGAATTCAATATTACTTTGACAGACAGACATACAACAAGAAAACTCTTGTTTTTATAAACGAAAACGATTCAAAGCCTGAAAACGGTTTTGTTGCCGCATTCTCTGTTGAAGACTACTACGGTGAAAATTATCTGCTTGACCTTGCTCTTTCCGTAAGATATTCAGAGTTGGACGGCTTCGGTAAATCAAATTATTACAGAAAGTACCTGAACGGAAGAGTTGTTGTAAAAACAACGGAACGCACATATAAAATTGCAACATCTCTGTTCAGTACCAGAGCCATGATAAAGGCTGAAAAAGTAAGTGATATTGTTGCGTTTGCAAAAGGTACTCAGTTCAGAGGTAAGTTCCTGTCAATAGATGAGTTTAACTATTGCAGATTTTGCACCGATGATACCTGTCCTGAGGCTGATGATATGTATATTGCTGATAAGGGTATTCCCCTTGAGGCTATGCATCAGGCTGTTGAAGATGTAAAGCGTGCGGCACAAGATGCGGACACACAGTATGTTTCCGTGCTTGACATGCAAAACTACGGTGTAACTGACGAAAAAGCAATTAAAATGGGATTTTTTGCAAGTAAGTTCTTCGTTGAATCAACCATGCGATACAACCAGAGTGCAACTGTTGAATTCCGCAACCATTTCAGTATAGACGATTTCAATAAATCCGAATATATATACATTCTTTGCAATTCCGCAGGTGATCTCAATACCGTGTGCTGTTGTACATTCTACGATGATGAAAAAACAAGCCTTGGCACGGTAGAATTCGGTTTCAACAAAATGATTGCTGCAAGAATCCCCGAAAATGCTGCAACTTTTGCACTCTCTCTGATAGTGACGGGCAAAGGCAGACAGGATATCTCCGGCATCAAAATCAGCACAGACATGAACAAGGGTTCAGCCACACCGTTCCTGCTCAGAAGCGATACGCTTATCCTAACAAGCAGTTACCCCTCATACGAAAAGCTTTACGGTCATATGCACGTGCATAAGAGAAATATGCTTTACAAAGAAAACGGTCTTGTTCCCGATGTATTCTGTATCAATGAGGACTCAACCTTTGCATACAGCGAGTTTGAAAATATCAACATTTTACACGGTGACACGGACAAACTCATAAATGCACTAAAAACAGGGCAGATTAAAACTGTATGCTTACATCAGCTCACACCTTATATCTGGAATGTTATTAAAGATTATATCGACCACATCAATCTTATCATATGGCTTCACGGCAAAGAAATTCAGCCTTGGCACAGATATAGCTTCGATTACACGACAGAGGAAGAAATTGAGCAGGCAAAAGTCGCATCTGATGAAAGGCAAGCTTTCTGGAATGAAGTATTTGCAGTTGCAAACACAGTTCAAAACATTCAGTTCGTTACCGTTTCCGAATATTTTAAAAAGGAAATTGAGCAGGATTACGGAATTGACCTTTCCGGAATTTGTACTGTTATACACAACTGTATTGATACCGATATGTTTACATTTAAAGAGAAAGATGTTGCACAACGATTCAATATCATGTCAATCAAGTCATTCTCATCCAAAAAATTTGCGAACGACATTACACAACAGGCAATTCTGTTGCTGAGCAAAACTCCGGAATTTGAGAAAATGACATTTGACTTGTACGGTGACGGCGAAGATTTTGCTCAATGCACAGATCTTATAAAGGATTTCCCGAATGTCCGTCTTCACAAGAGATTTGTTGAACAAAACAGGGTTGCAAGAATCTACACGACCCGAGGTATATATATTGCAACATCAAGATGGGAAGCACAAGGTATATCCAGAGATGAAGCCATGGCTTCCGGTCTTGTTCCGATTGCAACCAATGTTGCCGCAGTCCCCGAATTTGTAGATGACAGTTGTTGCATTCTCGTTCCCGAAGAAGATCCGCAGGCGGTTGCAGATGCGATTCTCAAATTGGTTCGTGACCCCGAGCTTTTTGCTCAAATGAGCACCAAAGCCGCAGAACACGTAAGAGATATCACATCAAAAGAATTAACAATTAAAAAAGAATTAAATCTTATAGAAAAGAGGAAAAAATCATGATTAACGTAGTAGGTCTTGGCTATATCGGCCTCCCCACAGCTCTTATGTTTGCATCACACGGTGTTGAGGTTGTAGGTACAGACTACAACAAAGAACTGGTTGACACTCTCAACGCAGGTCACACAACATTCGAAGAGGAAGGTCTTGATGACCTTTTCCAGGATGCACTTAAAGCTGGCATCAAATTCTCAACAGAATACCAGAAGACAGACATGTACATCGTTGCTGTTCCCACTCCTTATGATTCAGACAGCAAAAAGATTGATGCTTGTTATGTAGTATCTGCTGTTAAGTCTGTTATGGCTGTTTGCCCCAAGGGTGCAACAGTTGTTATTGAATCAACAGTATCTCCCGGAACAATCGACAAGTTTGTTCGTCCCGTCATCGAAGCAAACGGCTTCAAAATCGGCGAAGATCTTAACCTTGTACACGCTCCCGAAAGAATTATCCCCGGCAACATGGTTTACGAGCTTGAATACAACTCCAGAACTATCGGTGCTGACGACAAGGCTATCGGTGAAAAGGTAAAAGAGTGCTATGCATCATTCTGCAAGGGCGAAATCGTTGTTACAGACATCAGAACTGCAGAAATGACAAAGGTTGTTGAAAACACATTCAGAGATATCAACATCGCATTTGCAAACGAGCTTGTTAAAATTTGCAGAAGCGACAATATGGATGTTTACGAAATCATCAGAATTGCAAATAAGCACCCCAGAGTTAATATTCTCTCCCCCGGTCCCGGCGTTGGCGGTCACTGTATCTCCGTTGACCCCTGGTTCCTTGTAGGTGACTACCCCGGACTTGCAAATATCATTAAAATGGCAAGAACTATCAACGATTCAATGCCTGCTTTCGTTCTTGAACGAATCCACACTATCATGAAAGAAAACGGCATCACAGACGTATCAAAAGTTGGTTTCTACGGTCTTACCTACAAAGAGAATGTTGATGACGTTCGTGAAAGCCCCACTCTTCAGATGCTTGAGTGCATGGAAAAGCATCTTGCTTCAGGCGTAAAGGTTTACGATCCCTTTATCAAAAAGGATATGGTTGCAAATCAGTATCATGACCTTGATGCGTTCCTCAACGACGTTGAGCTTGTTGTTCTCCTTGTTTCTCACGATGAAATCAAAGAGAATATGGACAAGCTTCAGGGCAAGGTTATTCTTGACACAAGAAATATCTGCAATCTCCCCGGCACACATACTCTTTAATATTTAAAAATCGCAAAATGCAAGGCATTACGCTTTGCATTTTGTATTATAAGATTGATGGTGATTTATTTATGAAAACTGTAATGCTCGTTTTCGGTACAAGACCGGAGGCAATCAAAATGTGTCCCCTTGTGCTCGAACTCAAAAAAAGAGAAAATATCAACACTGTTGTATGCGTAACAGGTCAGCACAGACAAATGCTTGACAGCGTTCTTGACACATTCGGCGTTGTACCCGATTATGACCTTTCAATCATGCAGCAAAGACAGACACTTTTTGATATTACCACAAAAATTCTTACTAACATCAAAGAGGTTCTTGAAGAGGTAAAACCCGATGTAGTACTTGTTCACGGTGATACCTCCACAACATTTGTTACAGCATTAGCTTGTTTCTATCTACAGATTCCCGTAGGTCATGTTGAAGCAGGACTTCGTACTTACAACATTTATTCTCCGTTCCCGGAAGAATTTAACCGTCAGGCAGTAGGCATTGTTTCAAAGTACAATTTCTCCCCTACACAGATGTCTGCGGACAATCTTCTCAAAGAGGGCAAGGATAAAGATTCTATCTATATCACAGGCAACACGGCCATTGACGCACTAAAAACAACTGTCCGTGATGACTATACACATCCCGAGCTTGAATGGGCAGAGGGTTCAAGACTTATCGTTCTCACAGCTCACAGAAGAGAAAATCTTGGCGAACCTATGAGAAATATGTTCAAAGCTATCAAGAGAATCATTGACGAACACGACGATATCAAGGTTATCTACCCCATTCATATGAATCCCGTTGTTCGTCAGACTGCACACGAAGTATTTGGCGAAAACGACAGAGTTCATATCATCGAACCTCTTGACGTTCTTGATTTCCATAACTTCCTTGCAAAGAGCTATCTTATTCTTACAGACAGCGGCGGCGTACAGGAAGAAGCACCCTCTCTCGGCAAGCCCGTTCTTGTTATGAGAGATACAACAGAAAGACCCGAGGGTATCGCAGCAGGCACACTCAAGCTTGTTGGAACAGATGAAGAATTCATTTATGAAACCTTCAAAACACTTCTTGAAAACGAAGAAGAATACAAGAAAATGAGCCACGCATCCAACCCCTATGGTGACGGACAAGCAAGTAAGAGAATTGCTGATATCCTCGAATTCGGCAAAACCGACGAATGGATAGTTTAATTCAAATCAGTTTTGCATATTGATTAAAGTATACAAAAAAAGGAGGTAGTGTCAATGGTATTTCCTGTAGTTACGATACAATTCAAAGATTTGCTAAAAACAGATTTTAACAAGCCCGAGGCAACCATTTATGAAATCATGTGGGACAGCGTTAAATATGAATTATTAATCAGCTATAAAGAAAACAGTGAAAATGCTGTCATTTTCGGTGGCGGTGATGTGGACAGAGAGAAAAGAGTAATACCTCAATTTCCTCGCAACTCTTGGAGAGAAACTATTGGTTGTTCCTCCATATATTACAGTGACCCCACATTATATAAGTCTGATACTGTTGGTCTTTGTTGGTGCTATGGTACAAACGATTGTTGGTATTTGGAAAGAATTGCATTTCTGGTGTATACAATCTTAAAAAAATGGAACATAAGCACACAATCTGCATTATTCTATGGTTCATCAGGTGGTGGCTTCACCGCAATGATGCTTGCTACATTACTTGGTTCAAATGCTTCATCAATAAATCCTCAGATATTTATTGAAAGCTTTTGGTCTGGAAAAGTTAAAGCATTAAAAGAAACTTGCCTTAATCCTGGAGAAGAACTCATAAAAGAGCGAACAGATTTTACTCAATTAGTGATTAGAGAGGGATTTTTTCCAAAACTGCATATTATGCAGAATATTACTGCTGAAAAAGATATGCAGACTCAGTTACTGCCGTTATTATCATTCCTTACACAAAGCAATATTGATGTAACAGGCAAACTCAATGTATCTTATTATACTCACGAACTTGGTCACAAAGGTATGCCCGAAAATGACCTCTGCATCAAGGAAATAATATGCGACATAGAAAAATTTTGTAACAGAAATAAAAATGTGCAGCAGATTAATACTCGTTTTTTAAATAGAGTTGCCAATGGTGAATTTGATGCAGAAATCATCATTTATAAGACAGCACCGTTCCCCAAATTCTATATAAAAAGGGAATGTTCAATAGAGGTATCCGAAAAGATTATGAACGGGTTATTGATAGTTCATGATTCAATTCCTCCTCTTGAATACCGCTTTGAAACACTTGATTGGAACATTCAACACTCCAGAATTCCAAATACATTCCAGTTGTATTTGCAAGGATTATCACCGATAAGCACATTTATCAATGCATATAAAGAATCCAAAGACATTAAATATATTGCATTTGCTGAAAAGTTTCTTGATGAATGGGTGCATTACTCACAGACCGATGAAAAAGCAAAGAAAAATCCTTATTTCTTTATAGATCATTCGGTAGCATTAAGAACAGAACACTTAATGTTACTTGCAAAAACAGCTCAGGATGCCGGATACTGGAATAGTAAACTTGCAAAAAAAATTTACAATTTGTTGATAATACATTGTGAATGGCTTTATGAAGATGAACATTATGCAAAAAACCATAATCACGGCATTCTTCACGACCAAGCACTTATTGAAGCTGGTATTATTCTTAACAAACCTCACTGGATTGAAAAAGCAAGAACACGCTTACAAGAACAGAAAGATTATGCATTTTTCCCCGGAATGGTTCATGCTGAAAATTCCCCATACTATCATAGATTGGTAACAAACACATTTTTATCTATAGGAACATTTTTAAAATCAAACAATGATAGTTTTGGATTTGAGTTATTAGATGATGTTGCAAAAGCACAGGAATATTTTGATTGGACAAGACTTCCCAACGGACTTATTGCACAAATCGGTGATTCCACAAAAATTTTTGACGAAGATTACGCAGACTATCGACCTGTAAAAACAACAAAAAAAGTCTATCCTGAAGCAGGCATTTATTTTTACCGTTCAAATAAAGATAACGCAACATCTTTAGACACATGGAAAACAATAAAATCCGGTTTTAAATCGCTTACCCACAAGCACGCTGACGAATGCTCATTTATACTTTATTCAAAGGGATATGAGATTTTCTCCGACAGCGGAGTGTACGGATATGCTAAGGATGATTTCAGAGCACATATTATTTCAGCTAAAGCTCACAATACTATTGTTGTTGACAATGAATCCTATATAGTTAAAAGGCTTAAATCAAATCTTGCAGGTATGGAATCTCACAATTTAACAGAAAACTACGACCATGTGAGAATGTTCAACCATCTATATGAAGGAGTTATGTTCTTCCGCAATTTTTATTCAATGGATGATGCAACAGTCATTGTTGACGAATTAAGCTCGGCTGACAATCATATTTACTCACAGATTTTTAACTTGTCCGAACATATGGAAATCTTAAATGCCGACAAGAATGAAGTTGTAATAAAAATTGCAGACAGCGGATATATTGCAAGGTTGAGGCAGTTTGGCACCATTGATGAGTTGTCTGTTATCAATGGTGATGTCAACACTCCCGGCTACGGCTTAATTTCAAGAGGTACCAATAACCTTGGTGTTACAACAACACTGAAATTTGATATGTCATGCTCAACAGGCAAATTTATTACGCTGATTACCATTGAAGATAAAGACGGTAATGTTCGCCTTATTAACGGTAAAACAAATATAAACGATATCAGCTATTCGGAAAATGATGAAAAACTTATTTTCGGCAATCTCGCTGTGTCTTTAAACAATAATAACTCGTAATACAAAGTACAATAAAGAACAGCCACCGTCGGTGGCTGTTCTTTTAATAATGCTAATTTTATACGCCTTTTTTTCTCTGCTTTGCTCTGCCATCGTATGAGGCTCTGCCCAAGGATATTTTTGAGGGATTGATTTTTCCCAACATAAATATTGCTGTGGCTACAAGCACCGCACCGATAAGTGCCAACAACACAAATCCGACAATCTGTCTTGTGTTGCCGGAACTGTCATCACTTACCGAGCCGACAACGCCGTTGTTTTGCAAATCGTCACCGAGAAGTATCTCATTTGCATTGTTTGTTGTGGGCTCTGTAATAATAAGACTGCCTGTATTGTATGTAGTCGGCTCATTTGAATTGCCTGCATTAACGCTTTGTGAATTCTGAACCGCAGTAGTTGTTTCCTGTGCTGTATTATTACCGTCAGTAGCCGTAGTTGTATTTTCTGCTTTTGTGGTGCTTTCGGTTTTAGCAGAGGTTGTTGTCTCTGCCGAAACAGGTGCAACATACGGGTCAACACCAACAATATCAGCATAATCTTTAATTTCTTTTCCTACGCCGTATGCAGCCTCCGGAATCAAGTCAGTAACAGCAATCTGACCGTAGGTAGAAAAATGTACACCGTCTGTTGTCATGTGGTCGTAAAGCTTTGCTGAATCTTTAGGATCACGAACAGCGTCAAGATTAATATATCCGCTGTATCCGTATTTTGTACAATAATTCACGATCCATTCGTTAATTGCAAGCAGCTTGTCCTCTCCTTCCTGAGTCCAGGTAAGGTCATCACTACCTAAAAAATTACGCGTATAGCCTTTAAAAGGCGTTCTTGTACACAAATACACTTTAACATCAGTATTTACAAACTGCTCTGCCAAAGTTTTATAACCTGTTGTAACTTTGGATGCAGAGCAAGAAGGCAATACTCCCTGCATACTTTCAAGCATGGGATGTAAAATATCGTTCTCGCCGATTTTTAATATAATATACTTGCAGTTAGGCAAGTTCAAAGCATCTCTTTTAAATCTTTCAAGGAGTGAAGTGCCGTAAGAAGCACCAAGCATCCCCTCACCGTCACGCAGAAGTGCGTTACCGATAATACCGGACATTATAAAACCGACATTCGTTATTCCGCTGTCAATACACTTTTTTGCAAGCATAAGATAAATATCATTTGTTACGGTAGAGTCACCAATTATTGATACACAATATGAATCTTGAGCATAAACATCAAGTCTTGTAAGGAACGGAATTGTGTGATATGTAATTGAACCCGATGTAAAATCAAGACGAGTAGCAACGGTAGTCATCGTTTCCTTATGTGTTCTGTTACCCAAAGACGATGCAAGATAGCTTATGCCGCCGTACATACCGGTTGTGTACAATGTGGTTGTATTTTTATAATAACAGCTGACGGAAATCTTCTGCAAGGCAGTTACCTTAAAAGAAATCTCATCGGAATAGACCTCACTGCCGGGAGCGATTGTAACAGCAGTTTGGCCGCCGTTAAAAGTTACCTGTGTGATAGAAGATGCATCCACCACATCATCGGTTGTGCCCGTGTAGGCAACAGTTGTTTCGTTTATAGTTATGGAATTACTGCCGTATTCGTTGGAGAATTTAAGCCTTATTTTTGTACCGCCCAATGTGGGTGTTATAACCGTTCTTACAGTTGAGCCGGCAGGGATAAAATCTTTTACATTAAAATATTCGGAAAGTGTGATACTGCTTCCGATTGCGGGAGTGCCCCAAGAGCTTACCCAATCAAAACTTGCTGCAGATGAAAAAATCTCCGCAGGTACACAGCAAAGCAAAAGCATGAAGCTTATCACACAGCACAAAATCCTTGACAGTTTTTTCATAATGAAACAAACCTTTCTACATAAGTTTAATATCAAAACTTGGCATAACTACTCAATTATATACAGATTAATCATACCACTTTACTGATTATTAGTCAAGGATATTTTTATCGGCATTTCACACCCATAGGACAGTTTATAAACAAAGCAACCCAAACTGTGTAATAGGTGACACTGTTTGACTTTTAGTAAAAAACATAATAATCAATATTTAAATATAGATTGTACATTATAAAGCTCTAAATTCTTAGTTTGTTAACAATTATTTAACAACAGAAATAAACTTATAGGTTATAATAAATATGAAAAAAATTAAGACAGGAGGACAATGTCGTGGACGTACTTGCAACAATCATTTTCTATTTCCAGAAGATTATCAACCTCTTCATTTCTTTATTCACAGATCTTCCCTTCGGCAACGATGCAGACGCAGAAGACGCAACAGTTTAATCTTTAAACAAACAGTTAACCACCGGATAAAACCGGTGGTTTTTGTTTTTATTCAAGCATTTCATCAAAGGGGATAATGCCTTCAATAAGATTTGTTTCCCTGACAACGCAATCATTACCTATGCGGAAAGTTTTGACTTCACCTTTACGAATATCAAGCCAAAAACCAAAATCATACTCGTCACCGGTTATAAACAAACGGGTATCAATCTTTTCGCCTGTTTCAAAAACTCTGAAAATTAAATCTCCCGAACCGTCTTCGCATTTTTTAATTGCGGAGATTTTTATATTATCCTCACTGATATAAATATCTGTTGTATTTTCAATAGCTTCAAATGCACATTCAGCAAAATTATCAGCACTTACGCACTCATAATCGGGAAAAAGCTCTTCGCCAAATCTATTGTAAAGAGCAAAAACATCCTCAAGCGTTTCACCATTTTGCATTTTATATGACAGCACACGATTGATACCTTTTGTTAAATAGAACGGTCCGGCAGGTAAGGAATCAACATCTGCAGAAAAAACACAAACATAAACACCCGAACCGTTCAGGATAACGGGAAGCATATTGTTAACAGAATCGCAATAAGCAAAACGTGATGCCTTGTCGTTTTTTTCAATTATTTTAATTTGCTGTGAAAGAGCAGAGGAAATAATTACTTCTGCGTTCTTCTGTTTATCAACACCATTTAAAACAATAACATTATCAAGCATTTTCTTCCCCTCCTTCAACAATAATACCATAATATCTGCCCATCCAATAAGGGAATGTATAAGCTGTACACATTTCAAGACCTATATTGCCATGAGAATCCTCATTTTTATATTCCCAAGGGTCACGGTCCTGTTTTGAGATGTAGCGTTCATCGGGCGGAAGAAGATATGATGTATGGCGGTAACCTGCTCTGTATTCTTTTGTTGCCACGTCACTTCTGCCTACAAGACTTGTCCCCGATGCAATATAACCGCAGTTTGTACGGTAGAACCACATCTTGATTTTTTCTTCATCAAAATATTCATCATAGCCAAAGTTAAGAGCAAAAGGAACATCATAAACAGGATGATGCTCTTTACCCAAGGATGTAGCACGCCATGACTGCCAGCCCTTATAGTAGATTTCTTTAAGTCTTTCATCATCTTCAAAAAGAGTAAGACCGAAGAAAGTAAGATTGGAAAGCATATGATCGCCGTACATAATATCCTCGATGTAATCACAATGCTTCATTATTGCAGCACCAAAAACTCTGTCATAATGCAAGGTGCAAAGCTTTTCATAACCATCTGCAAGGAGTGCTTCGTACTCTTTCTGCCATTTTTCGTTATAACCGCAGACAGCCTGACCTAACTTTAAGTACATGAGCAATTCAGCACAGTTAAGCGGTGCATCACACCAGCCGATTCCGCTTTCAAAATATCTTTTACTCCACTTTGCCCAGCAAGTTGAGCCGCCGTGAAAATCTTTAAGCTCATGTCCGTTATCAAGAATATGGTTTATTATCTTAGAAACTCTGTCCTTGATATATGAATCAAGCTCATTTTCCTCTTCACCGAAAATCATGTGTGCATAGTAAAGATTGAAAAGCTGAAGCGTAATTTCATCACTGCTTGTGTCGCATTTGAAAATTATATCATCAACAGTATATCCCTCATCTTCAAACAGATAGCTGAAACACTTTGGAATATCCTCAACAATTTTCGTCTGTCTGCAAACATAGCCTTTTCTCTTGGAATCGGTTGTTTCAACAACGGTTGCCGTGTCACCGCATCTGTGCATAAAAAGACCGTCGTCGGGAAGTGGTGCATCTGTTGTAACATAAGAACGGCAAACAAAACCGTCACCTCTGCCGTGAATGTACATGAGAAGCATACAGGCATCAAGAGCACGTCTTGCAACTTTTCTTATTTTAACTGTTTCCGGGTGGTCTGCACCTTTCTCTCTTTTGAGATACGCATAATGGAATATTTCACCCATGCAAAATTCAGCAGTAAAACCACCGTCGTTGTCGGAATGACCGAATTTACGGGCACTTTCAATATTCCAGGGTTCATCAAGAAGCTTATTGCTTATCATACCCTTACGGTCGATGTATTTGCAGGTTTCCTCACGGAGCATTTCAGCTTTCTGCTCCATTGTTACAGTCCTGAGCTCAATACGAGAGACAGCAGTTTCGGTTCTTACCCAAATCTCGTCACCGTCAATGAAAAATGCCTGCACGTTGTTATCTTTTAAATCTCTGTCTGCAGAAAAGTACATAACACGGTCATATACTTCTTTTTCGCTATCACAATATCTGAAAAGACCCTTTTCACCTGCAACATAATATGTATTTTCCGCTTTTTTTACATATTTGAAATATTTTTTTCTAAACGGAATGGGATACACAGGTTTAAACTCTGCGTTTTCTCCCATGCTTTTAAACAATTCTTTAGGAACGCATGGGTCGTCCAAAGAATAAAATGTTATAACTCTTGACTTATGGGGATATAAAACTATTGGCAAAATCAGCACTCCTTTATTATATTTATTTGGATAATCCTGTTGATTGTACATTAATTTCATAAAAAAAGCAAGTGTTCGGGTGATATAAAATGATACAACTTTTTTTAAACGCTTTTATGAGCAAAAGAACATTATCCCGCAAAAACAAAGTGGGAATATCATGTAGTGTGTGCGGTATGATTCTTAATCTGTTTCAGTTTACAGTCAAGATGATTGTAAGCAGCATTTCAGGTTCCGTTGCAGTTGCGGCAGATGCCATTCACAATCTGACCGATATGGGTTCATCTGTGATAACACTCTTGAGCTTTGTTCTGCCTCAAAAAAAATACGGCAAGAAAACAGAGGTCACGGCAGGACTTATTATATCTGTTCTGCTGTTAATAACTGCCATACAAACTGCAAAATCCTCAGTATTAAAAATCATCACTCCCGAGCCTTTAGTATTTTCCATTTTCTCGGTAGTGATGCTGATATTTTCAATACTTGTGAAAATCTATATGGCGGCGTACTATTATCGCTACGGAAAATTGATAAATTCCCAGCCCTTAAAAGTAACGTCAATAGATTGCCTTTGCGACAGCCTTGCAACAATTATTGCCGCAGGAGCTATCGTTGCCGCAAAATACACACAGGCAAACATTGACGGCTTCGGCGGTCTTGCAGTTTCCGCATTCATCCTTATCGCCGCTTGCAAAGCTGCAAAGGATTCTGCAAAAGAACTGCTTAAAAGCTGAATTACAGGATATACTCCATATAAATCCGCTGCTTTGTCATACCGCAACTCTCATAGAATTTTACGGCATTTTCATTGAATGCCCATACATTGAGTTCGCAGATATGACAGCCCTCATCAACACCCTTTTGTTTTGTTGCTGCCATAAGAAGCTTTCCTATGCCGTGTTTTCTGTAGTTACTGTCAACGCAAACATCATCTATATACATTTTCTTGTGACCGATAATGATTCCGTCATCCTTTGTGGTATAAATTTTGGATATGGTATAGCCTAAAACATAATCATTTTCGTCAACAGCGACAAAGATTATTTCTTCTTTATTTTTAATCTTTTTTTCAACAGCCGTTACATCATATTTTGCACCGCCGCCTGCGTATATATCAGGTCTGCCCTCGTGATGAAGCTGTGCGATGGTTTCAAGCAACTCGGCAATTCTCGGAGCGTCCTGTTTTTCGGCTTTTCTTATTTTGATTTCCATATATTAATCCTCATTGATTGTATAAAATTTTTCGACCTTGCCTGTAGAGTCGGTGCGGTATACATCAATTTTATTTTCGCCGAACTCAAAGCCTATACCTGCAAAATCCTCTGAGGTTTTTGTTTTTTCGGCACAAGTTAGCATAACGCATGGTTGACCTCTGTGGTCATATTTTTCATTACCGATTTCACTTACGGCAATATCGTGAGTATGACCGCAAATCATGGCATGAGGTTTAACGTTTTCCTTTAAAATCTTTGCCCATTCGGTATAAAGCTCTTCTTCAATATCAAAAGGCGGTTTAAGACGCATAGTAAAAGGAAAATGACAAACTACAACTCTGTGTTTTACACCGACAGCAAGATATTCCTCCTCTGCGTGATTTATAACGTCCTTTATAAACTGTGTTTCTTTTTCACGGAAAGCATGACAACAGATTGTTCCGCCGTATTCCGCATTGGTATCGGGTTTATCCTCACCGCAGTCAAGAGCTAAGCCCCATATATCACCTAAACGGAATGTAAAATATGTGTTGCCGTTGTGATTAGGTGTATAATCGGCAATTTTTTCCGCATAAAGTCCTCTCAAATCGTGATTACCCCTTGCAAACACAACAGGGATATTACCGTGAGTTATCTGTGCACAAATATCATAAATCGTGTTGAAATATTTAGGTTTACCGCTGTGATTGGGGATATCACCGTTGAGGATAAGAAAATCAATTTTACCGAATGCTTTTGCCGCTTTAACGGGACTTTCAACAGAATTGTGGGTATCGGAAATATGATACGCTCTTACATTTCCGTTTTTCACAGGATAAAAATCAAAATCCTTTTGTGTTTCGGGCTCAATTACGGGAAAATACGGCTTTCGCCATATAATCCGTCTTTCACAAACAGTATACTTCCCTGCCCTGTCAAGCTCCTTTGCAGGAATACGAATCCGATGAATCTTATCAAGTGAACGAAGAATGCCGTTTGAATCATCATAATAACATTTATCGCCCACTTTTACCCACATCAAAGAGCGATATTTCACGGGAACCATTATCTGATACTCGTCACCTACTGCAAAAACAGCCGGAACAGGCAATTCCTTATCGAAAAACATTTTTAAATTAAGCAACGGTATTACCTCCGTTTTTTTCAAGCAAAAGGTTGATTTCATTTCTTTTTGCAAGCAGCCATTTTTCATCTTTTGGATAATTTTGAGCAGTCAGAGGCTTGTCAAGCCCTGCTTCAAGCAAAGCTATCACCTTTCCCCTGCCGATTTTTTCTTCAAGAGCAACAAGCACTTCATAATCTTTTATTGCGTCATAGAAAACCTCAAAACGCAGCGATGAAAGTGCCGTACCGTCTTCAGCAGGATACACAACATATGCATCTCCCGACGAAAATGCACCGCCTGCGTCTGTCACCTTAAAAGGGTCAACCTGCTTTTTTGAATACTGCGTAAAATAGAAATTATATCCCCAATGCAAAAAACCTTTTATATTGTATTTATACATAATAAATCCCAAAATACGGTTTCGCAAAAGAGGCATGGCAATAAAACGGTTGGGAAGATTGTTTTTATACGGTCCGCAACAGTAATATGTCCACAGCTCGTCAACCTTACCTGCAAAGTCATCAATGCTTCCAATGGAGGGAATAGGCTGCTTTATAAGCTTGTGTCTGTAATATGTATAAGACGAAAGGGCATCTATAATTTTAAACTCGCCAAACAGCTTATTCATAATCTTTGAGGCTTTTCTGTAACGGAAATAATCCTTTATTGAAGGCTCGTCAGAGGTGTGGAACACACATCTGTCACCAATGCCCATTTCAGCAATAAACTTTTTGAGTTCTGCCGCAAACTGACGCAAAAAACTTGTATATTCAAACGAATGAGCATCTGTTTCCCATCCGAAAATACGCTTTTTACAATAATTCTCCTCACCGATAATTTTCGGTGCGTGTTTTGCACCCCATTGAGTGAACAAGTGAGACATTTCAAAATATTTTACACCGCATTTATCTGCAAGCATTACCCATCTTTTTAGCTTATCAAAACCGAAGAAATATCTGTTATAAGGGTGCTTATAAACATCAACAAGCTGAACGGTAGGTCTTTCACCACCCACCTCGGTATCAAGCGGCGGTGTAAACAGCGGAGTAAGAATCATATTAATGCCGTGCTCCACAGCTTTTTTCATATAATTCTCAACAATTCGCCAATACTCTTCGGAAAAAACTTCAACACAATAGTGGGAAGCAAGACAATCCGTATGAAACCAATGTGTGCAAATTAATTTCTGATCACCCAAACAGGCATCACAAACCCGACAGGCAACAGAAACACTCTGCTCACCCACAGTTATCTGCACGTCATACGCTCCCGGTTCAAGAGCCTTGTCGGCATTAAACACACACCACAGAGCAGTCCATTCATTCTTTTTAAGAGTAAGCTTTCTGTTAAAAGGCAACAATACATCGGGATAATCACCGCTTTTTGCATCACGGATAAAATAGTCATCCCTGTCGTTGGGAGCAGCCAATCCCACGGGCACAAAGCCTTGTGCATACATATTAAGCAAATTCTCATCAAATGCAATACTGTATTCACCGTCTGTTTCACTCATCACAGCAAGCTGAAATGCAACATTTTCATTTTTCAGACAGGTAAGCTCGCCTGCATCACATTCGTTGCAGATTTCATCCGGAAAAACCTTTGATAATGAACCGAGAATTTTAATATTCATTTTTTACCTCTTAAAGCCCTTCTTTTTCAAAACAACAACAGGGATAATAATAAACACTGCAACAATTGCCGCCGCAAGGAAAATTTCGGGCACAGGCACGTTTACAACCTCGCCGTAATCGTTAATATATGTACCCATTTCATGGGATGCGGCAAATTTATTGATTGTCCACGAGCCGAGAGAAGGACCTACTATCATAGGAATAAGAACGGCAAAAATCATTCTTACGCCCTGAAAAAGTCCTGTTTTATCTTCGGGTGTATGGTCTCTGACAGTTGCACTCAGTATAATTCCGAGAAGTCCGTAACCTACAAGGAACACGATTGCACCAATTGCAAATGTGCCGAGAGTTTTCATAAAATAAACTGCAACAAGTCCAACTGTAAATAAAATTGTTGCAGGAATAACGAATGCATCCTTACCCCGTTTATCAATCATTTTACCAAGCATGATTGCACCCACAATAAGACCTGCAAGAACAACAACTGCAATAACGATAAAAGTCGGTGTAATGTTAAGATTATTAAAATCGAAACCGAGATAATGCTGAAGATAAATAAACAGGTAAGGCATAATAACCTGGAACGCACATGAATAAAGACAAACTGCACTAAGGGTTAAGTAAAGCTTTGAGTTCTCCTTTACAACTGACGGTCTGAATCCGTAAATCAAATCTGCAAAGTAGTTTGAGTTTTCTTTTTTTGCGGTTTTGGGGTCGTTGATTGTAAATAAGCCAACAATACCGCAGATGACAACAAGAACACCCAAAACAATAAAGCAAACGGAATATCCTGCCAAGGAAACGCCCATACCAAATCCAACCGTCACAAAAAGCATAGCCAGAATGGGAAGAACAGCATTTACGCCCTCAACAGTACCCCTGTTGGTGTCGTTGGTTATATCGGTTATCCATGCGTTAAATGCAGCATCGTTACCTGTTGAACCCATAAAAGTCATAACACAGTCCATTATAATTACTGCACTTACAGTTGCGGCAATAACTTTTTGTGTATCGGTTATATTAAGCAACGATGCCATGTTCTCACGGGAAATGAATGCAAAAGACATAACGGTTATACCCCAAAGGATATATCCTGCTGAAACAAAAATTTTACGTTTGCCGATTTTATCACTGAGTGCACCCATAATAAATGTGGTAAGCACCGCAGATATTGCACTTGCGGCAACCATAACATTGACGTCGTCGGTAGTACCGCCAACGCTATTGTAAAGGAATGTGTTAAAATACATATTTTCAACATTCCACGCAAGCTGACCGACAAAGCCGAAAAGCACAATGTTGAACCATGTTCGTTTTGAAAGACCGGATTTACCCATAAAAAAGCCTCCTGTATTTTTATAAATATATAATAACATTCTTAACTATTTTTGTAAAGAGAAATATAAAAAAGACTTGACAAAATAGAACAAATGTTCTATAATTATTTGTGTAGAAAATATATTAGATTTTGGAGGGTTTACTATGAAACAAAAAACATCCTTTAAATTGAGCATGGGGTACTGGGATTGGCTTAAACTGTTAACGGATGAGGAACTTGGAAAGCTTTTCAGAGCAATTTTTATTTATGAACGTGAAAAAATATCACCAAAAAATCTTACACCCACCGCAGAATTGGCATTTTCAGTAATAAAAAACGATTTAGACGAAGGGCAAAAAAGATATGATATGCTTTGCAACATAAACAAACAAAAAGCTTGCATACGTTGGCAAAAAGAGCAAAATGCAAGCACTAATACATAATCATCACAAAACACAAAATCGGGCTGCCGAAAGACAGTCCGATTTCACCAATGTATCAGTCTTCAACTACAAGTATGACTTCACAGTCCGGGCAAATCACTTCTGTTCTGGACGGTATATAACTTGTATCAAAATCACACTCAAATATACATCCGCAATCAGGGCACTCAAATTCAAAAGTATATGGTTTTTTGGATTTTCCTCCACTCACCTTTGTTAGCATATCTGATTTTCCTGATTCGGATTGTCCATTACCGTAAATCCACTTGCGAAGGAAATAAATTACTGCACAAATTATCGGTATATAAATAGCCATAAAGGTTAATAATCCATCCAATTCAATCTCTATCCATCTAAAACATGCAATTCCAAATACAATTATGGCAATTATAATAAAAGATATTGGAATAAAGAAATACATAACTCTACACCCCTTATTTAATATTTACTAATATTATAAACCATTTTGGTTTATATGTCAATATACCATTTTGGTTAATACTATAATTTTATCATACTTATTTTTAAAGGATGATTTTTTTGGTATACAGACGATTGAGGGAATTGAGAGAGGATAACGATTTACTGCAAAAAGATATCGCTGAATTTTTGAATTGTTCTCAAGTATGCTATTCGCGGTACGAGCTTGGCAAACGAGATATACCTACTGATGTTCTAATAAAATTGGCAAACTATTATTCGGTATCAATAGATTATCTTCTAAACCAAACAGATCTACCAACCAGATATTCACCTCCTCAATAACAATAGCATACAATAAAACAAAAAAGACGGAAGCTGTTAAACTTCCGTCTAAAATTTTGCATAAAATTAATATTTCTTTCTTGCTGTGTAGCCTGTATGAAGAATCTCGTGTGCCTTGTGGCTGTTAGGTTTACCAAAGAATTCATCATATACAGCCTTAACATCGGGGTTCTCGTGTGACTTTCTGTGAGGAAGATTCTTATCATCCTGGTAAAGTCCTGCCGCACGAAGAGCCTTAACATCGTAATTGTTGATTACTGCTGCGGGCTGAACAGGCTGACCGCCGCCGTTTACGCAACCGCCGGGACAAGCCATAATCTCGATGAAGTCGTATGACTTTTCGCCTGCCTTAATCATATCAAGAAGCTTGCCTGCATTTGCTGTGCCGGAAACAACAGCAACCTTGATTTCGTTACCTGCGATTGTGTAGGATGCTTCCTTAATACCCTGTGTACCTCTTACGTCGGTGAACTCAAGATTTTCAAGCTCTTCACCTGTAAGAACTTCATAAGCTGTACGAAGAGCAGCTTCCATAACACCGCCTGTTGCACCGAAGATTGTACCTGCACCTGAACCGAGACCGAAGGGAGCGTCAAATTCGCCGTCGGGAAGCATATTGAACATAATGCCGGCTTTCTTAATCATTCTTGCAAGCTCACGAACTGTGATAACTGCATCAATATCAGCAAGACCTTCTACTGCTGTGTGATCCATTCTCTCAGCCTCAAATTTCTTAGCTGTACAGGGCATTACGCTGACAACAAAGATATTCTTGGGGTCGATACCTGCTTTCTGTGCATAGAATGTCTTTGCAACAGAACCGAACATACCCTGAGGTGACTTACAGGATGAAAGATTGGGAATCATATCGGGATGATAATGCTCGCAATACTTGATCCATCCGGGTGAACAGGATGTGATAAGAGGAAGATTCTCTTTCTTTGTATATCTGCCGATGAACTCTGTAGCTTCTTCCATAATTGTAAGGTCTGCTGCAAAGTTTGTATCAAACACCTTATCAACACCAAGAGCACGGATAGCGGAAACCATCTTGCCTGTAACGATTGAACCGATAGGCATACCGAATTCTTCACCAAGACCAACTCTTACTGCGGGAGCTGTCTGTACAAGAACAACCTTTTCGGGGTCGTTGATAGCGTCAAATACTTTTTGTGTGTCATCTCTTTCTGTAAGAGCACCTGTGGGACAAGCTGTGATACACTGACCGCAGGAGATACAAGCAACATCACCAAGACCGTAGTTAAATGCACAGCTGATATTGGTGTCAAAACCTCTGTCGTTAGCACCGATAACTGCTACGCCCTGGTTCTTTTCACAAACTGCTACACAACGACGGCAGAGAATACATTTTTCATTATCTCTTGACATATGTGATGCAGATGCATCAATGTCATACTTATTTGTAACACCTGCAAAAGCATAAGTATCTTCAATACCGTAATCAGCACAAAGCTGCTGAAGCTCGCAGTTGCCGCTTCTTACACAGGAAAGACACTCTTTCTTGTGGTCAGAAAGGATGAGTTTAAGAGTAGTTTTTCTTGCTTCGATAACTTTGGGAGTATTTGTAAAAATTTCCATACCCTCGTTAACGGGGAATACACAAGCTGCAACAAGGCTTCTTGCACCCTTAACCTCAACAACACAGATACGGCAAGCACCGATTGCATTAATTTCTTTGAGGTAGCAAAGAGTAGGAATGTTAATTCCTGCTATGCGGGCAGCTTCAAGGATTGTACTGCCAGCGGGAACGGTATAGTCATTACCGTTGATTTTAATATTAACATCAGCCATTTTATCCGTTCCTCCTTATTTCTTGATAATTGCGTTGAACTTACATTTTTCAATACAAGCACCGCACTTGATACATTTTGCCGGATCAATAACATGAGGATTCTTAACTGAACCTGAGATTGCACCAACGGGACAAACTCTGGAACAAGCTGTACAACCCTTACACTTATCTTCAACGATTGTGATAGTAAGAAGATTCTTACATACACCTGCGGGACATCTCTTGTCAACAACGTGAGCAATATACTCATCCTTAAAACGCTGATATGTTGAAAGAACGGGGTTGGGAGCTGTCTGACCGAGACCGCAAAGTGAATTTTCTTTAATGTAGTTGCAAAGGCTTTCCATCTCGTCAAGGTCTTCAAGAGTGCCGTTACCGTTTGTAATCTTTTCAAGAATCTCGTAAAGACGCTTTGTACCGATACGGCAGGGAGTACACTTACCGCAGGACTCGTCAACTGTGAACTCAAGGAAGAACTTAGCAATATCAACCATACAGTCGTCTTCGTCCATAACGATAAGACCGCCTGAACCCATCATCGCACCCTGTGCAACAAGGTTGTCGTAGTCAATTTCGATATCAAGCATAGATGCAGGAATACAACCGCCTGAGGGACCGCCTGTCTGTGCAGCTTTGAAATGTTTGCCGTTGGGGATGCCGCCGCCGATAACTTCAACAATCTCACGAAGAGTTGTTCCCATGGGAACCTCAACAAGACCTGTGTTGTGAATCTTACCGCCGAGAGCGAATACCTTTGTTCCCTTTGATTTTTCTGTACCCATTGTGTTGAAGAATTCAGCACCTTTAAGGATAATCTGGGGAATATTTGCAAATGTTTCAACGTTATTTTCCGTTGTGGGCTTGCCGAACAGACCCTTGATTGCAGGGTAAGGAGGTCTGGGACGAGGCTCACCACGGTTACCTTCGATTGATGTCATAAGAGCTGTTTCTTCACCGCAAACGAATGCACCTGCACCGAGACGGATGAACAAATCAAAATCAAAACCTGAACCGAAGATGTTTTTGCCGAGAAGACCGTACTCTCTTGCATCGTCAATAGCTCTCTGAAGACGGGCAACAGCGATGGGGTACTCTGCACGAACGTATACATAACCCTCTGATGCACCTGTTGCGTAGCCACAGATAGCCATAGCTTCAACAAGACAGTGGGGGTCACCTTCAAGAACCGAACGGTCCATGAATGCACCGGGGTCGCCTTCGTCAGCATTACATACTACGTACTTCTGACCCTTGGGCTGTGCAGCTGTGAAGCTCCATTTGAGACCTGTGGGGAATCCGCCGCCGCCTCTGCCGCGAAGACCGGAATCTTTAACAGTCTGTATAACTTCTTCGGGTGTCATTTCTGTTACAGCTTTACCGAGAGCTGCATAACCGTCCATAGCGATATATTCTTCGATGCTTTCGGGGTTAATAACACCGCAGTTACGAAGAGCAACACGCTTCTGTGATTTATAGAATGTTGTGTCATTAAGAGATGCATGAGCAATCTCATCTTTTACATCCTCAGCAATATCAGAGTAAACAAGACGCTCAACCTGACGACCCTTGAGAAGATGCTCGCTTACGATTTCTTTAACGTCGTCTTTTTCAACTCTTGAGTAGAATGTACCGTCGGGATATACGATAACAACGGGACCTAATGCACAAAGACCGAAACAACCTGTTCTTACAACCTTAACTTCCTCTGAAAGACCGAATTCTTCAATGCGTGCTTCAAATTCTTCGATAAGTGCCTGGCTGCCCGATGATGTACAGCCTGTACCGCCGCATATCAAAACCTGGGAACGAATCATATTTTTTACCTCCAACCTGTTTTATCTTGATTATACCTTTGAAATTGTATATTCTTCTACAATTTCGCCGCCCTTGAGATGCTTTTCAACAATCTCTTTAACCTTGTCTTCTGTCATCTTTACATAAGTAACCTTTTCCTTACCAGCCTGGAAAACCTCAACAACAGGCTCGTACTGACAGATACCGATACAGCCGGTCTGTGTAACCATAACTTTATCGGAAAGGCCCTCTTTGTTAACCTGGTCAACAAAAGCGTTGAGAATAGGTCTTGCGCCTGCAGCAATACCGCAAGTAGCCATACCTACAACTACTCTGATGTCGCTGCTGCCTTCACGAAGAACAACTTTGCTCTGCATTTTTTCTTTAATTGCAGCAAGTTCAGCTAATGATTTCATACTATATCTTATCCTTTCATATAATATACTTATTTTTTTAATGCACAATGCAAAATGCATAATGCATAATTGACGAAAATTAAAATTTGATATTCTAACCTGATTTTGCAAAAATCTATAATTCTGCATTATCTTTAATGTATGTTTCTTCAAGATTACTTTATTATTGAATAGGAAACAACAATAATTGAAAAATACATAATTAGCGAAATTTAAAATTTGATATTCTGCTTAAATTCTGCAGAAAAATTATGAATTATGCATTATGAATTATGCATTATCCGAGGCGTATGCTTCTTCAAGGTAACCTTTTATCCACATAATTACCTCGATATTATCAAGGGGAACGTCATCACCAAGTACGGCTTTCAGTTCATCCGTATCAAGTGACACCTCATTATCCGGCAGGGAATGATTGAACATCCACCGCATATCCGGACTGCCTTGAATAAGAGTGATTACAGTTGAAATTATATCACCAAGCGGCGTAAAATCAACACTATTTTTATGGAAAAATGCCCTTGTTTCGGTACCGTGATTTTCACTTTCGCTTTCGTGAACAGATGTTATAGAAAAACTACCACCCGTCTGCTCTGCCGCAAGCTTAAAAAACGGTATACCCATGCCGACTTTTCTTGTGGTTCTTGTTGTACTGAACGGATCCGTTACGTTTTTAAGAAAATCCTGTTTCATTCCGCATCCGTTATCTGAAATTACGATTTCAAGAGTATCTTCCGTTTCGTTAACAACAACTTTTACCCACGTTGCTTTGGCTTTAACGGAATTTTTAGCAATATCAAGAATGTTTAAGGATAATTCTTTCATTCGCAAGCACCCAGATATTCAAAAAGTCTTTGTGTAACAAGTTTACTGCTGTAAGGCTCATCATCAAGCTCAAAACACTCTTTTTTCTCCTTTATATCCCACAGATAGTGAGCATCGGAAGAAACGACTTTGATTTTGCTCTGAAGAGCTGAGTATTTTTCCTCATAGGAAGATATTTTTTCGCCGTCGTGAAATTCAGCCACCTTAAAATCGGAGTATTCGGGAAATGTACCGAGGGTGGAGATTATTCCGTTTGCATCCCTGTCCACATGAGCAGGATAACAGATTCCGCCTTGGGATTTAACAATTCCGTAAGCATCATCAATCATGATATCCGTTGCCATGGAGAGAAGATTTGCTTCCTCCCCTACAACCTCGTCATTTTCATTCATAATATGCTGAAAACCGAATATATCCGTCCTGTTAGGGATAAGTATTCTGTGCTTTTCCACAAAAGAATCAAACTCCATCGCAAGCTCCAACGTAGGAAACAGGCATACGACATGGATATCTTCTGCGGTGGTAAGCTCCATACCCGCCACAGGGATAATGCCTTGCTTTTTAGCCGCTTTAAAAAAAGCAGGGCAATTTTTTGTTGTATTATGGTCTGTAAGAGCCATAATATTAAGACCGTTAAGCACACCCATTCCTGCGATATTGTTAGGTGTCATATCATCATCACCGCAGGGTGACAGACAGGAATGTATATGCAGATCGTAGTAATATCTGTTCATAACCGTGAAATTGCAACAGCAGTTTCGTATGCAGGTAAAGACGAGGAAAGAATATTTACACCTTTTGCTTCGGCGGTGGCTTTAATGCTATCATCAACGGTTACGTTTTCCGCAAGAATTATGCAGGCAACATCCGTAAGGGATGCAACAGCAACAATATTGATATTTGACATTATCGTAATCCATGCGTTGTCCGCCTGAGCTCTGCCCATTACCCAACTGAGAAGATCGCCTATGTAACCGCCGTTAACCTCTCTGTCAGCCTCGGGGAGAACAACCGCCTTAAAACCGCACTTTTCACAAATTTCGGATACTGTCATAAAATCACCGCTGATATAAATATGTTTATTTGTCCATTACTTTGCAAGCCGAAATATCGCTGACCGTTCCCCTTACAAGATCTTCCGCAAAAGCACGGCAGGTGGGCGAACCGCAAGCTCCGCAGTCAATACCGGGGAGTGTTGCTCTGATTCTTTCAATCTCCGCCATCATACGCATACTTTCACTGAAATTTTCACTTAATCTTGAAATGGGTGTATATTCGGGCAGTTCCGAGCTGTAACAATTTTCCGGAACATAATGCATATCACCTGACAGCCTGTTCTGTG
The DNA here is from genome assembly GCA_964495345.1 of uncultured Eubacteriales bacterium. GTDB lineage: Bacteria > Bacillota > Clostridia > Oscillospirales > Acutalibacteraceae > UBA1081. Next base: position 16,635 of record CAZBVV010000005.1, on the reverse strand, counting down.
AAACAGGCAGATAACGCCTTATTGAATGAAGCCTCGTTCTTGCGATAAAGGGGTTTTCGATGGTCATAACGCCACCTACGCAACCGCCTGTACAAGCATTCAGCTCCACAAATTCAAGCTGTGGGATATTGCCGTTTTCAATGGCGTCAAGAACATTATTGACATTTTCAATACCGTCCGTCGCCAAGTATTTATCATTAAGAATTGCAGAAGATTCGCCTCCGCTGGATGCCCAGCTTATGCCAATCATACCTGTTTTCGAATTAATCGCAGGTCTTTCGGTTTCGCTCTTTTTCATCGCACCCAAGAGTTTGAAATAAATATCTTTTAACGATATAACCACATCAATCTTGCTTTTGTAACTGCCGAAGCCGTTTCTGATATAACTGACTTTTGCAGCACAGGGCGAAATAAAATAAAGTCCAATATCCGACTCCTCAAGCTCCGGATGCTCACGCCTTGCCTTTTCCCTTGCCATTATGGCGGCAATTTCAATGGGCGGAAGAATAGGCATTAAATTATCACGAAGATACGGATATCTTAAACTGATAAGCCTTACAACCGCAGGGCAGGCTGAGCTAATAACCGGCTTTTTTATGCCGGGAGTTTTAAGATAAAGACGGGTGTATTCACTGACAAGCTCTGCCGCCTGTGCAACCTCAAAAACATCATCAAAACCTATATCAAGAAGACCTTGCAGGATAATATCAACATCATCAAGATTGTCGAACTGACCGTACAAAGACGGTGCCGGCAAAGCAATCTTATATTTATAGTGCTGATAATGTTCAAACTTCGAACACATCGCCTTTTTTGCATTGTTGGGACAAACCCTTATACACTCTCCGCAGTCAATACATCTGTCCTCATTGATAACAGCGTGACCGTTTCGGATTCTTATAGCTTCGGTAGGACAGTGACGCAGACAGGTGGTACAGCCTGTGCATTTGCTTACATCAAGCTCAACCGAATGTGCGTACATATCACCACTCCGTTTCAATGCGTAATTCGCAACAAAATCACAATTTAACAACCATTTTAATAGTTGTTCCTTCGCCGACAACCGATTCTATCGTCATTTCATCGGTATAACGCTTCATGTTGGGAAGACCCATACCTGCACCGAAACCGAGAGTACGCACGCTGTCGGGAGCAGTTGAATATCCCTCTTGCATGGCAAGGTCAATATCAGCAATACCGGGACCTTTGTCCGCAAGGATAATTTCTATCTTATCCTCACTTACCACAACATCGGCTTCGCCGCCGTTTGCATGAATCACCATATTGATTTCGCCTTCATACATGGCAATGGAAACCTGTCGGATGATTTCCGGTGATATGCCCAATCTTCTCAGATTCTTCTTAACCTGCACCGATGCCTGACCTGCGGATGTAAAATCCTCACCGTCAACATCAAAATGAAAAACCAATGAATCACTCATGCTTTTTTCCTGCCGTTTCCGACAAGTCCGTTAATATAAAGCTGTCCGCAAGCCTCATACAAACGCAAGTCCGTAGTAAGAATAACAAGACCGCTGTCTTTTGCAAGCTCCACCATTTCTTCGGTAGGCTGTTTTGAACGGACGAACACAACGCAAACCATATCCATCATTTCTGCCGTTCTGATAACCTGTGAATTAACAAGACCCGTAAGCAAAACCGCCTGATCTTTCACATAGGCAAGAACATCGCTCATCATATCGCTTCCGCAGGCAGAATAAACATCGTTATGGATAAGTTCTTCACCGCAAACAATGTCTGCATGGAGCAATTCTTTAATTTCACTGATTTTCATAAAGATAAAATCCTCTCACAGAGAAATATAATTATTCGTACTTAGCAAGAATACCGGGGATATCTTCGGGAACAAGTCTGCCGTAAACATCCTCATTTATGGTAAGAACGGGAGCAAGACCGCAAGCACCGATACAACGACAAGCTTCGATTGAGAACTTACCGTCTGCTGTACATTCGCCTGATTCAATACCGAGAATCTCAACAATCTTATCAAGAAGCTGCTGTGAGCCCTTAACATAACAGGCTGTTCCGAGGCAAACGGAAATGTTGTACTTACCCTTGGGCGAAAGTGAGAACTGAGCATAGAATGTTGCTACGCCGTAAACCTTTTCAAGCGGTACGTTCATGCCTTCTGCAATCATAACCTGCACTTCTCTGGGAAGGTAGCCGTAAATACCCTGTGCCTCCTGCATAACTGCCATAAGATTGCTCTTGTCATCGCAATACTTTGAAATAACAGCTTTTAGCTTTGCTTCCTGTTCAGCTGTACCGCTAAAAGGAAGGGTACTGATTTTCTTTTTCATCAAAAAATCCTCCAATCAATTATATGAAATTATGTTTTACAAATACATGCACAGCCATTATAACACATCTTTTTTAATAAATCCATATCTTTATAAAAAAAATGACAATTTTTTAACAACAAAAAATATTGCACAATTTACAAATTATGTATAGACTCAAAATTTTATGCATATTGTACTTTTTTGTCAAAACAGACTTGTGCAACCTGCTATATTATTTCTATTTCAGAAAAATAGTTAACAGATATTGGTAAAATCTTTGTAAAGGTCTACAATTTTACACCCTCACAAAATGGTCGATTGTTACAATGCTACAAAATCCCGAGCAAAGTGTTGACCGTTTTGAATAAAAATGTTAAAATAGCCGACAGTTGCGTAAAAACAGGAGGAATCCGGCGTGAAAAAAGCAGCCATTCAACTTGTATCTTTTATCACAACCATCGTACTTATCATAATGTCAGTACCCTTTTATGCTTTTGCTCAGAATGTAACATTTGAGCAGATAGTCAACGCATCATTATATATAATAGTATACAACGAAGGCACTTACACAACAGTTATAAAAAACGATAACGGAGCGTTGAGTATTGGTAAAATATGTTGGCACGGTACAAATGCACTTAATCTTTTAAAGAAAATTGTTGCACTCAATCCCTCTCAGGCATTCAACATTTTGGGAGCATCCCTTTATAACGAGATTGTTACATCTTCATCATGGGACACAAGGATAGCAACCGCAAGCGAAGCATCAGCACTTGCAATTCTGCTTGCAACAGCCGAAAGCCATCAAATTCAGGATGAATCCGGGTACGAATATGTAAGCGGATATATAACGCTCGGTCAATCGTTAGGTATTACCGAAGCACAGGCACTTGTGTTCTTTGCAGATTATGCTAACCAGAATGGCAGAACGGGAGCTGCAAATTTTTGCAGAAATGTTCAAAACTCCTACGGCACGGCAACATTAGGTACACTCTTCGCCGCAAGCACACAAAGTGCCCGCAGAACAAGAACATACAATTTCTGCGTATCAATTAATTGGGAAGACTACAACGGAATTTCCGCAGAAAAAGATTCAGTATCACCCACAATAGCAAATGTCACGCTCAGCGAAATTACAGCATCCGGATTTACCGTGTACTGCGATGTAACGGACAATGTATCCGTTTCCGAAGTATATTTTGCCGTTCACCATGAAGATGACGGGCTTGACGGAATTAATTGGTATGTTCAAACTCCCACGGACAAGCAGGTCTCCCATACAATCAACATCAGCGATTTCCGTAACAGAGCAGGAAACTACTGCGTGTACATTTACACATTCGATGAAGCAGGCAATTACGCTTATGCAATTCTCAATCCCGTAAATGTTCCGTCATCAACAGTCGTGCAGGATTTTACATTATCTGTTTTTGCAAACGACGCATCCTTTGTCGGTGATGAAATTATATGGAATGCATCTGCGTCAGGCGGAAGCGGATATTATCTTTATCAGTTCACTCTTTACAAAGACGGCGAAAAAATTGCCGAAAGAAAATACAGCGATTATCAAGTTTTTAAATATACGGCACAGGAAACAGGCAAATATTCGCTTGAGATAACTGTTTCCGACACAAGCACAGGCAAAAGCACATCCTGTTTCAGCTCCGACATCAATATTTACAAACCTATCAGCACACAGTCTTTCACCGCTAACCATGACAGCATCTTCACAGGTCGGACTGTTACTTGGGAGCTTACGGCACAGGGTGGCGAGGGCGAACTTCAATACATCTACACGGTTTACAGAAATAACGAAGCTGTGTACAGCACATCAGCATATTCCGCAAGTGCAAGTTTTACATACAAGCCCACGGAAAGCGGAATATATCACATTGTTGCAAATATTAAGGACTCAAGCTCACAGGTAATTTCATTCCGAAGCGATGAGGTTACAGTATTTGACCCATTAGAAATCACAGATGTAAGATTTTCAAATAACTACGCAGTTGCGGGTATGACAATAACCTGCACCGCAGACATTTACGGCGGCACCGGTACATACTCCTGCGTATTTGATATATACAGAAACGGCATTATTTTATATTCAGAAAAATCAGACACAAACGAATTTGCATTCATTGTTCCCGATGACGGAACATACACAGCTACAGTTACAGTAACAGATGCCGATTCCACTACACAAACAGCCGAAAGCGGAATCCTTACCGCTGAATTAACGGCAAAACGAGGCGACGCAAACTGCAACGGTGAAGTTACCGCCGCAGACGCAAGACTTGCATTAAGACATTCCGCACAGTTAGAGTTTATACCCGAACAAAATTTATCGGCAGCGGATGTTAACAATGACAGCGAAATTACAGCATCCGACGCAAGAACCATATTGCGTATATCATGCGGCCTTGAATAAAAGGAGTTTTAAATTTATATGAAAACAAAAATTATTGCAGTCCTGTTAGCTGTAATTACGCTCGTATCACTCAGTTCATTGAGTGCATCAGCGTCCGGCACAGATATCCAGAGCAACATCACACAGGATTACAAAAACGCACTTTCCCTTGCAGGACGAAGCTCTTTCAACGGTCAGTGCAACCTTGCAACGGCATATCAGCTTTACGCAAGAGGTATTTACAAGTACGGTCTTGATTATTCGGGAACGGGTAATACATGGTACAATCACTTCAAGAACGTTAAAGAGACAAGCGGCGGATACAGCGTTATCACCGTAAGCGGTGCAAACTGTCTTTACGACCTTGTAAAAAAATACGGAAACGAGCTTTACAACATCGTTTACAGCCTTGGCACAGGCGGCACAAGCGGTGACTGCCACGTGCTTTATATCAGAGCAATCATAAACGGATACGTTTACTTTGCTGACTCTTTCGGTGTATCATATAACCAGGTTTACTACAAAGAGGGTGCAGGTACGGTTCTGCCATTGAACCAATTTGTTTCGGAATACAAACGAATGAACGGCAACGCATTCGGTTGCGTATATTTCACAAGTAGCGGCTCTGAGCATCTCAACGGCTCAAGCGAAGACCCCGACACTTGGGAAAATCAGACCGTTGACTACACAACAGGTCAGTACACCGTAACATCTTCAATGATAAGAGTAAGAAGATATGCTGACTCCGACAGCAACACTCTCGGTTTTCTTTCAACAGGAGCTTCCGTTGCAGTAACAGAAGTCAAAGATAATTGGGGGAAAATCTCTTTTGACGGTGACAGCGGTTGGATATGTCTTGACTACACGGTTCAGCTTTATTCTGATGCAGATATATTAAAAGATCTTGCATCCACGGCAGTTACACCTGATAAAAGCATAGCCTTCTGCGGTGATACCGTTACATGGACAGTAAGCACAAAACACACCGGAGCAAAATATTTTTATGCATTCTATATTTACAGAAACGATGTAAAAATTTATTCCGGCATACTCAATTCCGAAAACACATTTTCCCTTCATACGGATATTGCAGGCACCTACAAAGCAGTTGTTGAAATAAGCGACAGTGAACACCGCACGGTTACGGTATCAAGCCCCGAGGTGTACAGTATTGACAGCAACAGCGTTTTTGCAGGTACACAGGCAACATTGGTTATGTCTAACATCACAGGTAAAAACTTTATAAGCCTTGATGTAACATCCGACGGCAGACTTGCAAGAGCGTTAAGGTTTAACGAAACTGAGGAAGAAGAAACAGCATAAATCAACACACCCCGGCAGTTTTGCCGGGGTGCTATTTTTAAATATGCATTATTTCTTTGAGTAAGTCTCCATGCTGAAATCTTCCGGATCCTGTTCAAGAAGAGAGCCGGTAAAATCGGCATTCAGCTTACAGTTTACGGATGAACACTCATTTGCGATGCAGTAATCATACACGCTAAAAACAATTTTTTCAATCGCACATCTGACATCTGCGTTTATGGGATGAACAATATCCCTAAAAGCATCATCTTTAACCTTTTTGCTGGGCATAGCAATAAAACGCTTTTCGCCGTCTACGAGAACCTTAATATCATGAACGGCAAACATATCGTCAAAAACAAGTGATACAACACCTGCAAGCTTTGTTTGGGTATCTAATATTCTGATTTTTAATGCTGAAATTTTCATAATGATTTCTCCTGTTCTTAATCAATAAAATTAAAATTATCCTTGAATTTGTCTTTAAAAATTTCAAAAACTGCGTTTAATGTTTCTTCGTCATCAACGCTGGAATAAGATTCTGTTTCGCCCTCCGCATCATCAATCCTGAGAATAACTACTTCGCCTGCATCTTCATCTTCATCGTCTTCGTCAATCGGAAGTAAAATCACATATTCTTCCGAGCCGTACTCAATGAGATCTAAAAATTCAAACGCCATATCATCCCCGTATTCGTCATTCAAAATGATAATATTGTCCATGTTGGCATCAGGACTTCCCATTGTTTCGTCATTCATAAAAAACTCTCTCCTTTCATGTTGAACAAAATTTTTAGGTAAAGATATAATTTTCCTGACCGTGTATCTTATTTAAAAGATACCGTGTCCGAGAGTACATTTTTTGCAAAAAGTCAGAAATGATGACAAATATACAGCAAATGTTATCTCGTTTATTTAGAGTATAGCATACTGAATTTAAAATTGCAATAACAAATTTATGATTTTTCGTATATTTTTTTAACTAAATCAAAAAAAGCTACTCCCAAAGAGCAGCTTTAACCGTTATTTTTTATAGAATTCAACATGACTTCTGTGATTAAGCAAAAGTGTGCCGTCTGCACGAATATCCGTAAAATTCACACCGAAATGCCAAGTGGATTCATCGGGGCTCATTTTGTCCGTTTCATACAGTCTGTAACAGTTATATCCACCTGTCTGATTGTAAACGATGTAAATTCCGTCTTTTTTTACACAAAAATCATTACAATGGTCATGTCCGCAGAAAATTGCCATGCCGCCGTTTTGCTTCATAGCATCAAAAAGTCCGCTGTTGAATTTTGAACAACCGATTTTTTCACGCATTGTGCCGTAAATCAGTTCGGTATCTGCTTTTGACACAAACGTGCCGGATGACTGCTCTTCAAAAAATTCATCATACTCCGGAATGGGAATATGCAGGTAAATCATGGACTCAACATCACCGTACTGCTTTTTAAGTGCAGTCATTTCATCTGCATACCACTTAATCTGCGAAGGCTTAACATAGTCATAGCCGTCAATATCGCCAGGAACACCGTCACGAGCACGGTTTGCATCAATAATACTTCTTCCGGAATCGAGCATAACAAGACTTTTAAGCACGGAGTTTTCGCCGTTCATAATATTAATGGTAAAATTGCCAAAGCCGAAAAGGTCATCATCACCGTATTTGCAAAGACAGTAAGGTGAATCAATAAGGCTCTTGTAAAGAAGATATTTAAATGGTCCTTTTTCTTCCCTTGCCTCGTGATTGCCGAAAACATATGCCCAATAAACACCCATCTGTGTCATCATGTCAGCAAACTGAATTGCATCAATCTGCTGATATTTTGAAAGTATAACGTCACCTGTAAAAACAACAAGGTCGGGTTTCAAATCGGCAATCTGATCAACAAGATGCTGTAAAGTTCTGTCATTAAGGGTGTAATCATCATCAAGATGCAAATCCGTTGTGCAAAGAATCCTGAAATCGCTGTTATCAAAGCTTCCGTCGGGATTAAATTTTGCAATAAATGTTGAATTTTCTGTTTCCTTAACTATTTTTACATTAGTTCCCACATAAGGAATTTTTACAGAGGACAAAAACCTGTTTTTTGCAAGCTTTCCGCCCGTTATATCATAAATCGGTTCTTCGAGTTTTATAATAGCCTTAAACAATTTCTGCTGAACGGCAGTTCTTATTTTATACATACAAAATCCTCAAATTTTCTTAATAAAATCCTTATAAAAGCACACGCACTGTCCCACATTATCAACTTTGATATGTTCATTTGCACTGTGAATTGAGGCAAACTGCTCCTTATCAAGGTCAATCGGAGCAAAACGAAGAATACTGTCAGCCACATCGGTAAAACGTCTTGCATCCGTGCCTGCCGTAAGCAGATAGGGGGCAACTATAACATCGGGGAAGTTCTCATTCATAACCTGACTGAGAACCTTGAACGGCTGTGATGTAAATGATGACGGTTTGCAATAATCTCTTTCTGTCTGTTCAATTTCCACGCCGTATTTTGCTGCAATTTTTTTAATTTTTTCAAAGCCTTTTTGCATATCATCCTCACGGATACAACGAATAAACATTGTTGCCTGAGCTTCCTTTGCACCTATCTGCGGGTCGTCCTTTGAACCTGCAAAAACAGTTGTAAAGCTCACCGCAGTTGAAAGCATTGCGTTTGCTGTCGGAATTGAAAGCATAATTTTTTTAATAAGCGGAGAAAATACGGTAAGATTGCCGAAAAGCATATTCATCGGGAACGCCATATACGGTGCGTGTGTTTCAAAAGTTGCACGCACCTCGGGATAAAACTTTCCCTTATATATTTTTGCTTTATTCACATCTGCTATAAAATTGCAAAGACGGTTAACAGCACTGTCTGTTGACGGATTTAATCCGCCATGCCCTGCCGTATTCTTTTTAGCCGTACATATGTACATATGGCGACTCTTTTCGTGAACGGCAACCATGGCACTTTTTGCTTTTACTGTGGGAATCATCCCTGAAGTGATTGCACCGCCCTCGTCAAGAACAACATCAAAATGTATACCGTTTTCCTTAAAATATTCGGTTGCAAGCACCATTCCGTCTCCGCAAACCTCTTCATTATTTGAAGAACCTATGTAGAGATTGATTGAGTCAAAATCATACCCTTCTGCCATAAGCTCCTCACAAGCCTGAAGCTCTGCAAACAACGGTGTTTTTGTATCTATTGTGCCTCTGCCCCAAAGAGAACCGTCCTTTACAACCGCACAAAACGGGTTAGTATCCCATTTGTCATCACCGTCAACTACATCGTGATGGGACATAAGCATAATATTCTTTTTAGCATTTTTACCTTTTACAACATATACAAAACATCCGCTGCCGAATGTAAGTCTTTCCGCTTTTGAACAAAGCAACGGAAAACATTCTTCAACAACCTTATAAAAAGCATCAAAGCTATCCTTGTTTTCAAAGTCCCTTGTAAAAACTGTTTTGCAGTCAACCATTTTTTTCAGAGTTTTAATATATTCTGCAATTTTTTCCGCAGAAACATTTTTACGTCTATCCTCTGACGCCAAAACCATTTTAGCCATTATTTTCACCTTTTTCTTTTTGGCTTCTGTACTTTTCTATAGACGCAATAACCTTTTTATCGTTATAGAAAATAAAGAACACAAGTGAAAGCAAACTGAATACACCTGCAAAAACACCTGTAAGCTTAACACCCTGAAGTCCTACGGATTCACCTGCACCTGCACCAATGGCAAGAATACTTGAAACACCCATCATCGCAATAGCAGATGCAATTTTTTCAATAAATGTTTTAACTGCAGAGAAAATTCCCTCTCTGTTAACACCGTTTTCAAGGCTGTCACGCTGAATGATATCCGAAATAACGGATTGAGGCAAAATATTGATAGCCGCAAACGGAAATGCAACGATAACACCTACACCCAGTCCTACAAAAAGCTCATTTCCGGGAGCAAGTGCGGCAAGCTTGTCACCGAAATAGATTATTCCGAACACAATGGTAAACACTACGCTTGCAATAACAAGGGGAATTTTTTTGTTAAACTTTCTGCTGATTTTAATTATCAGCGGGAACAAGCAGATTGCAACTGCAATAGCAGTCAGCATTACAAGGAATGATTGTGATTCGGGTACATTCAGAAGCATTGTTATGTAATAAAGCATAGCAGTTTGAAAAAACGCCATAGACACACCGCTGAACAAATCACCAAGAGAAAAAATTACAAATTCTCTGTTTTTAAACACAAGTCCGAAGGATTTGAGTATTGATTCATTTGGTTTTGTATTCTGCTCAACGTACTCCTTTTCATCGAACGCATATGCACTTAAAAGCAAACAAGTCATACCGATTGCCGCAAAAACAGCAAAAACTGTTCTCCATGCCCAGAGTGCAGAAAGACCTGCATCTTTAAGAAGATTAACAAATAATGTTGCCGCATACATAAACGAACTTGACCCCATAAAGAATACTGTACTGACACCGTAATAACCTACACGCACCTTTGCATCGGGTATAATTTCAGGCACAAGAGCATTTCTGGGTATAAAATAGAATGTATAAGCTGTATAATATGTAACAAGGAAAAATCCTACCCAAACAGCATTAGCCCATGAACCCTCTTTAAACGGTGCAAAGAATATAAGCAATACCGAAAGTGCGTAAGGTATTGCCGCATATCTCAAAAACGGCATACGGCGTCCCGCTTTATGTGTACATTTATCCGAAAGTGAAGCAACAATCGGGTCTGTAACAGCATCAACAATTTTACCTATTGCAGTTATAAATGCCATTACTGTGATAAAACCAAGCAATTTATTTTCGGGCAAAAGTGTAGGCAATCCGCTTTTTACCGTAGGCTGAAAAAAGTATAACAAATAATTTCCTATCATACCGTTAAAAAGTCCCTTTGCAATATCTGCAAGGCAATAACGGTACATTTTTCTTTTAGGGAGAGATTTCGACATGATAATTACCCTTTCAACAAAAATTTATTTTTTATTCTTTTTTTGCCGGAGAAAAACGCACCGACAATCATTATAACAGCAAAAACTATAAGATAGAACAGAACCGGACAAGAAAATTCACCATTTGCTTTAGCATTCATATACGGTGTATATCCGTGAGCGTAGCATGCCGAAAAAACCATAAATCCGCAAGCAACGATTGTAAGTGCAGGCAAAACATATCTTTTTACTATTCCGAGGTCTTTTTCTTTTTTCATCCACATAATCATCATGGGAATATACATTCCGTAAACCGTTACAACCGGAAGTTCTGATGAATCAAAATTAAACAAACCGAACCAACCCTCATCGGGAGCAAGAGTTGCACCATAGAAATACAAAAGCCATGCACTGCAAACAAACAGTCCCCATATTGCAGAGTTTGATGTCATATTTGTTGTTTTATCAACCTGTCGGAACAATTCCGGCTTAGGACCTTCATTTCTTGATGCAATCGAATACATACCACGGCTTACACCAACCATAAGACCGTTCAGAGTACCCAAACAAGATATCACGATACAAACATTAAGAAATGTTCCGCCAACACCACCGAAAATATTGGTAAATGCCGTTGTAGCACCCTCGTTTATAAGAACTTCACTTGAAGCACCGCCTGCAACACCAACATAATAAAACACATACGCACAAACTACTATTGCAGCACCTATTACCAGAGCAAGAGGCAGATTTTTCTTGGGATTTTTAAGCTCGGCATTTATTGATGTTGTAACAATCCAACCCTCGTATGCAAAAATCGTCGCAACAATGGCTGCAAAAAGTCCGTTGCCTGTACCGCCTGCAACTTCAAAAACAACAGTTGTAAAATTAGATGTAAGTGTTCCGTTCATAAGTCCCACAACTGTACCGACAACAACCATCAGACATATCGGAATAAGCTTTATAATTGTTGCACTTACCTGAAACTTACCTGCAAGGTATGGCGAGAGTGCATTGAGAGTATATGATGCAATAAGGAAAAAGCCTGCAACAGCAAGAACCTCTGTACCTGCAAGATGCCAACCAAACAGAACGCCAAAATATCTTGCAGAAACCCAGGCAAGAACAGATGCCATACCGGGATAATAAATATTAACAAGAAACCATGCAAGATAATAAGCATATCCCTTGCCGCAGGTTGCCTCTGCATAGTCAACAACGCCGTTGACTTTTTCATATTTTGTTGCCATAACTGCAAACTGGGCAGAACAGATTATCATAACAAGACCTGTAAGAACCCATGCAACAATTCCAAGAGGCATATTGCCGCCTGTTGCGGCAAGCACATTTTGTGCCTTAAAAAACACACCCGAACCGATAACTGTTCCAACAACCATACAGATTGCAGTCATCAGACCGTATTTTCTTGTTAAATTTTCCATTACAACACACCTTTATGTTAATTCATTTGTATTATTCCAAAAATTTTACACAAACAATTATCACATTTCTGCTTTTTCAAAAAACATAGGCTCAATTCCCTCTGCATAAAGATGTGATGTATCCGAATATCTCAAACAAGTGGGAGCAGTTATTCCGTTTTCGGTGTTTTCAAATTCAAGAATCGTGACACCGCTATGTTCATAGTCAAAACCTGCCCACATAATGTTAATGGGAATACGAAGAAGCCTTGAAATCCACGCTCTTGAAAATGCAGAATGACAAAAAAGTGCAACCTTTTCATCGCTGGGCTTTAAAATACGGTATACTCCGTTCTCCTCTTTATATCCAAGCCTTTCAAGAAATTCATTTCCGTTTTTCTCTATATAATCAACTGCCTTTTTCATTTCCGACTGTTTAAAAGGTTCACACTCAAATGCCTTGTCGTAGGGCAGATTCATATTGCCGTTTTCAAGGAAATATGTATTCTGAACAAAGGAAATTGACTTTCTCACTCCGTCGGGAAATGATGTGATTCGCTCATCACCGATTTCATGCGACCATTCTTCGATTCCTGCGGTAATACCGAGTAAACGGCAAGCAGGCTCACTTGTTTGTTTTGCTCGAAGAACAGGAGATGTGAAAATTCTGTCAATACCAGCCTGTTTCATTCTTCTGCCTACAGCTTCAGCCTGTTTCCAACCTTTTTCAGTCAACGCACCGTCGTGTCCCGGCTCACCGTGTCGAATTATATATAAAATCATAAAATTCACCTCATTAACAGAATATCACAGTTCTTGCATCAAATCAACCAAAAATGAATTAAAATACATTTTGTTTTAATAATACTGAATTTTTTACTAACAATAACATGGAGGTGATGACAATGGCAAAACAGGGAATGAAAAGACCGAATGTTACACACACAAAGCCGAGAAACGAGCAGGCGGCAGTACCCGAAATTCAGGGTAAAGCAAAAAGCGGCAAAGAAAAGGCAAATTCGATTATTGCAGGCACACACGCACCGAATCAAAAGGTTTTTCACCACGAAATGAAAAACGAAAAACCGATTTCAGCGGCACACGGAATCATTGATACGGATTTAGGCAGAGATAACGCAGAAAACGATATGTCAAATGCCGATTTGCAGGATTTATAGTTGAAATAACAATCTAAACGGAAGCAAACACAAACATATATGCTTCCGTTTTTATTTTTTATTAAAAACCCAAGATGTTTTGATATATAACACTCATTGCATGCAATAAATAACATGCCATTTATGATTTATCAACAAACATCGTGTCGCAATTTTGGTTAATTTGACTTTTTTTCAAAAAAGTATTGACAAACGCATACATCATTTGATATACTGCTAATCGTAAGGCAACGCTTAACATAATTAATTGCAATTGCAATTAAAAAACACAAATTAAAGCAGGAGGTGAAAACATTGGATAATCAGTACGTAGGTGTTATTGATTAACTATCAATAGCGATTCAATGTTCAAATAACTTTCTACCCTTATCCGTGTGATGAAAATCGGATAAAGTAATCATCTTCTGTTTTCTCCTTTCAGAGGGTTTTGTATAAAATTAGATGTGGTATATTTTATACTTTCTTGTTTTCACCACACAGATAAGGGTAGAAAAACAAAAAGATCAAGCTCTCATTTGTGCGGTGGGGATCGAAATATTTACTATTCTTTTGCCTTTTTGACAATCTCCTTTTTAATTGTTTAATAAAAAAACATAATTTCATATCTCGGTTTCCACCATTCAAATGAGAGCTTGAACAAAAATCAAAATCGAAAGGATGCATAAAAATGTCCAAAAACAATGCAAAAATCATAAGAGAAGCAAAACACTTAACACTCAAAGAGGTTGTGGACGAAGTCAATCACAGACTTCCAGATTCAAACTTTTCAATCGATAAACTTACAAGATTTGAAAATAAGAACATACTCCCATCGGGAGAAGTCTTAATAGAATTAACAAAAATATATGGTTGTTCACTTGATGAACTTCTTGGCTTAAAATCTTTTACTTCAATAACACCTGAATTTGCAACACAAATGGAAAACAATTGGGCTTGTGTTTCAAATACACGTAAAATAATTGAAGATTACATATTAACAACATCGTTAGTAGATTGCTCGCCTGAAATTTACAATCAGCTTAAAGGTTTACTTATGGCAGCAACAAAAAAACCTGTAATTGCTGTTGTAGGCAGTCCGGATGCAGGCAAAACATCACTAATATCACTGCTTATAAACAAAAATATTTTACCATCCAATCATCAACCGGTAACAGCAGCGATTACTCATATCAAGCACATTTTAGACAAACACGACTTCATGAAACATAATAATGTTTTAATTTTACAAGAAAACGAATCCGATCCTTGGACACCTGCAAAAGCAAATGATGAAGAATACTGTCAGAAAAATATACTTGCTATAGGTGATTACGACTTAATCAAACAATATGGAGTTCATGAACACGACAACGAAAATGAAGCTGCAAAAGAAGTTGGTGCTATTATTATTTATGTCGATAGTCCTATACTGCAAAACTGCGATCTTTTAGATCTACCGGGATTCAATCCAAGTATTGTATCCAGCCAAAGCGATACTGATGATTTTGAATACAAAGAATCAAGAGATACAAAATTAAACAGAACTGCAAGTAACTTGGCAGATGCTTATGTGTATATGTGTGTCGCAAATAGTTTTATGTACGGAGATGATATACAAATGGCACAAGCCATTCTCAAATCTCTTCCGGCAATAGAGAAAAAAGAAGAAAACAGTTTTCTTCCACTTGGAAATATTTTTTATGTTGCATCCAATGCAAACAATGTTGAACACGGCAATGAGCAAGCACTAAAAAATGTTTGCGATATAGCATCTAAAAGACTTTGGAAACTTGTTGAGAACCACCCGTGTATTGAGAATCGCAACGAAACAACAGGTTATGAATATACTCATGATATATTCAGAAGCAGATTTTTTACTTCCGAAAAAGAATCTGCACAGCTTACAAAGCGATTATTTGATGAATTAAAAGTTTTTATTGAAACTTTTCCACAAGTGAGAAAACAGGAATTAAAACAAAAATTCTCAATCATTTGTGATACCATTAAAAATCATTGCACAAAAAAAATAATTGAAAATGAAAATATCCTTAAAGATCACGATGCTGCAAAAGTTGCATTTGAAAAATACAAACAGGATGATACAATCAGCAAATTGAACAAGCTGAAAACCGAAATGGAACAAAAAATAGACGAACTCAAATATGATTCAGCAGATTCTATTTATGGAATATATAATAAAGTTATTAATCCAGAACATATACTTGAAATTATTGAGAAAAAAGGGTTTAAAAAGAACAAAAAAGATATGCAACAACTTATAACAATTCTTAACGCAGAATTAGAAAATAAAGTTACAAAATCTTTAAAAATTAAAACCAGACAACTAAATGATGCAATCGATATATATATTAAGAATTGCGATGAGATCACTTTTATCAACAGCCTTTCCAGTGATATTAATTCTGCCACACCACTATTCTCTTTTAATACAGAACGTGCATTTGTAGGTGGTTTGTCAGGTTTAGCAACATTCGGAGCATTGTCTGCATGGGCAGCTACATGCGGAAATCTCGGCGGTTATGTACTTGTTACAAAAGCTGTCAGTGCATTAGCATCATTAGGCATACATGTAGGTGGAACAGCTGCTGCAATTTCTGCAGTTTCTGCTTTGGGAGGTCCGGTTGTTTTTGGTATAACCGCAAGTGTACTTGCTGGTGTTACTGCATTGCTTGCTTTAGGTGGAACATGGAAGAAGTCTATAGGGAAAAAAATCGTTAAGCAATATACAGACAATAATGTACTTAACAAACTAACAAAGGCATCAAATGATTATTGGGAGCAGACAAAAACTGCATTCACCAAAGGTGCAAACAGTATTATGCATGAATGGCAAATAAATTTCAATGCAGCAAAAGAAGCTGTTGACACTGTAAATAATTTTTCAATTAATTCTGAAATTAAAAAGCTCCAGGATATCTTGCGTATTATAGATGGTCTTATCGAAATTCTCAATGCTGATTAACTGTTCTAAAAGATTTACAATGTAATGATATAAAACCTAATTATCTGAAAAATTAAAATCAAACCTCGGTTGTTACACCGAGGTCAATTTTATTATAACATCTGATTAT
>CAZBVV010000004.1:0-45151 GCA_964495345.1 uncultured Eubacteriales bacterium | reverse complement strand
GGCAGAAACGACGTTATCCTCAAGCTTCTTGGTCAGATTCTTGTTGATAATGTAACTGATGTTGATTCTTCAGATGCATTCCCCCAGTTTAACTATGGTCGTGTAACGAGAAACCTTACAAGAGATGGTCGTCTTATGGACCAGGCTGAAGAGGTTATTGCAAACGAGGAAGGCAAATATACACAGGAACAGATTGATACTGTTAAGCCTGTATATGATAGAGCAGTTGCAATGCTTTCAAAAACTGTTCTTGATGCAAATTCTGCTGCTGAAGCAGAGGCTATGACAACAGAGCTTAACGATGCTCTTGCTTGCACTGGTCTTACAACTGCATCAAGCGGTGAAGACTTTATGACAAAGATTCTTAACGCTGTATTCGGCATTGCAGAAAAGGTTATCTGCGGTTAATCGCTAATAAAATTCACCTCTGTGACAGAGAAATCTGTTACAGAGGTTTTTTTTAAGTTTCATTTAAGCGGAGTGGTGTAGAATTACTGTAATAATGCTGCATTTTTTTAGAGATATCAATATTTTTTATAAATTCCTATTGTATCAAATTAATAAATGTAGTATAATTAAGTGTATATAATTAAATTCAGAGAAGGATGGTGCGGTTTAATGGATGAGAATAAAATCACTCCCGAATTGGACAATGCTACAGAAACGGAAAATGAACAGGAACAGGTCGTAATTGAAAGTCCGGAAACTGTTGAGCAGACAGACGAAACAGAAGCTACGACAAGTGAGCAGGACGCAATTAATGATGAATCGGAATCTGACGGTCTTGAACCTGTTGCTGAGGAGGAGATTGAACTCGGTCAGCCGGAAGCTCCTAAAAAGAAAAAAAGAAAAGGCTTAAAAATCGTATTAGGTATTGTTATTGCTATCGTACTGTTATTTGTAGGTCTTATTGTTGCGGCATTAATCAGCATAAATGCAGATACTCCTAAGCTCTCTGTTGATGCAGATGATGTTGCTATCTCGATTGACGATGTAGAAATCAATGCAGGCGAGTTTTTGTATATGTACTCTCAGTTCAGTAGCTATTATTCATACTACTATACTTCAGATCAGCTTCTGGAATATGCAACGGAACAGCTTGTTTACGTAAATTCACTTTACAAAAAAGCAGTTGATGCAGGGTATACTCTTTCCGAAGAAGATTATGCAGAGATTGATGCCGTTATCGAATCTATTGAGGTGCAGGCAGAAACAAACAGCATAACTGTTGAGGAAATAATTGAAGAATACTATTTCTGCGAGGGCTATACAGTTGATATGTTCAGAAAGTACCTTGAAAAAGAGTATCTTGCAAACAACTACTATACCGATGAAGTAGCAAAAATTGAGGCTACATACACAGGTGAAAACGCACTTGAAGTTGTAGAGACTGAATATAGTGCTAATAAAGTAAACTATGATTTGTCCGATGCATCATACGCATATTTTGATGCAACAGAAGACGATGCACAGGAAACAGTTGATGCTGTTATAGCAAAGGTTAACGGCGGTTCTTCATTTGAAGATGCACTTGATTCCGTCGCCGAAATCAAGAGTCTTGAGGGCTACACAATGAGCGTTGTTGAAACCAATTTCTCTGAAGATGTTGCAAATTGGCTCTTTGAAATGAGCGATGACGCATATGTAAACGGTGCAGGTGCTGTTAAATCTTTTACAGAAGATGATGTTATTTATATAGTTTACGTTAATGACGAACCTGCAAGAGATGAGCAGATTCCCGTAACAGTTGATTATATTGTTGTAAAGGCGGATACAGACACAACTGTTAAGAGTGAAAGCGAGCTTTTACTTGCGGCAAAGGCAACAGCTACAAGCATCCTTAAAGAGTATGAAGCAACTGAGATGACAGCAAATGATTTCTATACTCTTGAAGATGAATACTACAACAGCGACAATGAGCTGATTTCAGCCGGCAGTTTTGAAAGCGTTACCAACGACGGCTCCTATGACGAGGATGTTGCGGCATGGATGTTTGATTCTGCCCGTCAGATAGGGGATTATGCTCTTGTTGCGGGTGACGGTTGTTATTACATCCTTTATTTCACTCAGGCTGATGAATATGCAGTCTGGTATCAGGAAATTGCATCAACTCTTCTTGACAGTGAGCTTGTAACATGGTCAGAATCAATTATTTCGGCTTATGAAGATGTAACAGTCAAGAATGAAGATGTTATCAATGCTGTTGTTGAGTACGTTGACGCTCTTTACAGTAGCTACAGCTATTAATTGATGATATTTAATGCAAAAAAGCTTGTATTATTTGTGTATTTGTGATATAATACACAGAAATACAAGCTAATCGAAAGGTGTTTGTTTATGGAAAAAAACGAAAAAGAAGTTCTTGATGCATACCGTCAGGAACGAAAAGAAAGAATTGCTAAACAGAGTAAACAATCAAACAAAAAGTCCAACTCTCATAGCAAAGGTAAGTCTGTTCTTGCTAAAATCGCAAAGGTTGCCGTTTCAGTTGTTGTAATAGTTGCCATTGTTGCAGCAACACTTAATTTCTTTGGTGTGCCTCAGCGTTTGATTAAAGCTGTTGAGATTGACGGTGAGTCGTATTCAATGAGTGAGCTCAGTTGCTATTATATGCAGGTTTACAATTACTACTCATCATATTCATACTATTATGATTCATATTACGGCGAGGGTTACGGTTCCATATTTACCGGATACGATTATAGTGTGGCTCCCGATGAGCAGTCAAAAACTGACGAGGACGGAAATACAATCACATGGGATGAATTTTTCCTTGATGAAGCTATCAGTCAGATGACTTCAATCAAAAGATACTACAAACTTGCCCTTGATGCAGGTATTGAGCTTACAGAAGATGCTGAAGCTGAAATTCAGGAATCACTTGACAGCGTGCAAGAGCAGATTGACAGTTATAAAACGTCATCAACAAATTCTGCTTCTGCAAACTATTCTGTTTCAAGATTTCTTACCCTCACATACGGCAAAGGTGTAACGGAAAGATTCTACAAGAAGATTCTTACAGAGCAGAAATATGTGGAGCTTTATCAGGAAGCAAGACAGGAAGCTCTTGAAGAGAACTATTCTTTTGAAGATGTGGAAGCAGAATATAACAAAGATGTAACTGAATATGATGTTGTTTCTTTCAGATGGTACACAATAAGCATCATTGAGGATGATTCCGAAACGAGTGCAACTGATGCACAGATAGCATCCGCAGAGCAGTCTGCACAGGCATTCATTGATGCTGTTAAGTCTCAGGCAGGTTACAACGAGGATACATTTAAACAGGTTGTTCTTGACACGGTAGGTGAGGATGACGATAATTACGAAACATACCAACAGGAGGCTGCAACTCTTCTTCAAAAAGCTGATATGTCAACCCTTTCATCCAATATCAGCGAGGATGCTGCAAATTGGCTTTATGAAATGAATGATAGCGGTGAATATGTAAGACAGGCAGGCGAAATGAGATATTTCGTTGATGATGATAAGGAAACTGTTTACATTATCTATGCAATAGGTACTCCTTTCCGTGATGAAACAAAACCTGCATCTGTAAGACACATTCTCGTTCAATTCCCCGATGAAGATGAAACTGATGTTGCGGAAAGTGCAAGCGGAGATGTTGTTAACGCTGAGGATACAACAGATGTTGCCGATTCGGCATCCGACACAACCACAACTGAAATTTCGCAGGCTACAAAAGATGAATGTCTTGCAAAAGCAGAGGAAATTCTCAAGGAATATAAGGACTATATCGACGAAAACCGTAACGGTGAGGCTGATGAGGACTATTTTGCAGAGCTTGCGGTTGAATATAGTGATGATACAGGTTCTGCATCCGATGGCGGTCTTATCAGCGAAATGGCAAATGACGGTTCTTATGTTGTAGAATTCGAGGATTGGGTGTTCGCTGAAGGCAATTATGCAGGTGAAGAGAGAAAAGCCGGTACAACTGCTATCATTGAGACAGAATACGGCTATCACATCATGTTCTTCGTTAGTGAAGATGAATACGCAGAGTGGTATTCTACAATTCTCCACGAGCTTGTTGATGTTGATTGGGAAGCTGAGCAGACAGAGTTTGAAGAGTCCTTTGCAGAGGATTCTATCCAGCAAAATGAAACTGTCGTTGGTTGGGTAAGAAATTCCTGTCTTGATATGATCGGATAATACTAAATAAAATATATGCGGTGTCGAAAGATGCCGCATATTATTCTTTATAGGAAACTGCGTTTCCATAAAGAAATAAAATTATATGTCATGCCGATTTACACTACGGGCACGGCGATGGACTATCCGAAAACGGTCGCCGTAGGTAGCCCATTTCTTATTTATAACTCATTATTTTGTCACGCTGAACACATTTTAAGTCCGCCACAAAACGTGACGGACTCTTTTTAATTCTTTAGTGTTTGTCAGCCATTAGCCACAGCAACCGCAGCTATTGCCGCAATCTGAATGACGTTCACAGCCACAACCGTTATCGCAGTTAAAGAAGAGAACGATGATGATGAGGATTATGAGCCAAGAGTTGTTGTTACAGAATAAACCCATTGTGTGTACCTCCTTTCTGTTTTGGCTTTCAATGTATCTTATGCTGTGTGTTTAAACTGTGTTACTCAAATTTGTCAAGAGAAAATTTGTCCTTACTCTTTTAAACGAAGTGTGCTATAAAACAAAAAAAATACCGCACAGTTAAGTGCGGTATAATGTGAATTGTATATTATTCGTTGCTGTTATCTGCGTCAGATGTGTATTCAAAATCTTTAAATGAACTGAGACCTGCTGTGACTCTGAGAATAATTCTTGCATCAGCAGCTGTGATAACATTGTCTCCGTTTACATCTGCATTCTGGAATACAGCACTATCTTCTGAGGGCATATCTTCAAGTCCTGCTGAAATACGAAGAGCAAGTCTTGCATCTGCGGCGGTAATCTGTTTATCAAGGTTTACGTCACCAAGAAGGTATGCACCTTTGAGATTTGAGTAGTCAGGAATCTGGAGATAACCGGGGTTGATGTATCTGTTGTAGTACATAAACTGATTGTAAAGACCGTCAGCAGAAAATACGTCCATTGTAGCATCACAAGTTACAAGATACTCAATAAAGTCCATTGAATTGCTTTCTGTATCAAATGTGCCGTGTTTCATATTTCTGATGAACCATGTGTTATCGGGAAGTGCACAGGTTGACGCATCAATGTAATGAGCTATAGCTGAAAGGCTCTGCTCAGGATTAAGCGTATCGTAAACAGCATTTACATGGGAATGGTTTTCGCATTCTGCATATGTTGTATTTCTCTGTTCACCGTTCTGAGCTGCTGCTCCAACATCGTTAAGAGCAACTGTATATGCACCAAAGCTTGAATAGTAAGTATCAATGAATCCGTCACTCTGTGCAGAAAGACCGATTGTTTCAGTATTACTGCCGGAGTAGTTGCCTATGCTGTAATCTTCAAGGAGAAGATCATCGCTTGAATCTTCATCACCGAGAGGGATAAGCTGAAGGTCCCAACATGAAATAACGTTTATGTTAATGCCTTCGCTCTTAGCTTTGTTAAGTATTTCTGATGCACTGTACTGATAGTTCTTGAATGTCTGAATCTTTTCTTGGAGCTGACTGTTGTAGTAGCCGGCAGCATCGTCATCCAAGAACATCCAATCTATAGCCTCTTCGTAATAATCAACGGGAACAAGTGCCCAAAGACCTACGAAATTTTTAAGCATATCTCTTAAATAGTTATCGTAAAGGTCGTCTGTTATATGACCCATCATTGTAATAACACTTGCAACACCGTCCTGAATTTCCCAGTTCTTGTTAAGAACATACATTACGAGCCATGATGCAAATGCTGTTGCAGGATTGTCGGAGAAGTCGTTGATCCAACGGATAACAGCACTTGTTGTTCCTTGCAGGTCGTTATAGTTGGAAGCAAGTCTGCCTGTGTAGATATCACCGATAAGTGATGTGCCCATAAATGCGGAGTTTACAGTAACAAAATTGTCAACGTCTGCTGTTGCATCGTCATAACACTCAGCAAGATAAGTTACTGCAACTGTGGAACCGTAACCCTCAGAAATGATTGAAACCTTGTCCTTGCCGGACATATATTTTACATTCTGAATAAAATCGTGGAGGTTCTTTGCATTTTCGATAGGGTCGATACGCCAATCGTAAGTAAATACATAAACATTCTCTGCACCGAGTCTGTCAACCATGCCGATACCGATTTCACCTGCGATTGTTTCGTATCTTTCAGTATCTGTGTAGTAGTAAGAGAGAGGATACTCGTAAGTGATAGGACCGATGTTGGCACTTTTTGATGTACCGTCGGGATTGAGCTGGATTTTTTCAAGCACCTCGAAAAGCTGTGAACCTACAAAATAGTTCATGGGTTCTTCATATTCGTTTGAAGCGATTGAAACAATAGCTGCGATGTACATTTCAGCTAAGTATGCAGTAGTTGCAAGATCAGAGGGGGGGAATATCTGTGCGGCTGTAACTGCATTGGGATTTGCATACAGGGGGTTATTGTCGATTCCGTTGATTACGATTACCGGATAATCGTAATCGTCAGCAGCTGCAACAGCTGCAACTGAAGCTACACCGAAAAGCATTACCACTGCAAGTATGCAGGAAATAATCTTCCTTGAGATTTTATGGTTCATAAGTGTATATGCCTCCTTATGTTAATTACCCTTGTATTATATAATATTAATAAAAATAATGCAAGTATATTTTATAAATATTTATATCTAAATTTGCACAAAAATAGCCCGTTAAACGTCATAAACACTGTCAGCTAAATGAAAACAGATGTTAAGCAACACAATAACACCGAAAATAATAAGCATCATGGTGTATGCAGAGCTTAATTCAAAAATTCTTATGTCGATATTGACATAATCAAGATAGGTTGCATAGTCTTTAAGAGCTTCAAGATTTTCCAAAACGGGAGTAAGCGAAATTTTACCTGAAACAAGCTGTGAAGCTATATGGTCAAAGCATTTTGAGGCTGAAAATGTTGAGATAAATCCTAACGCACCAAAAGATGCAGTGAGAATTTTTTTCTTTGTGAAAAGACCGATTATAAGTGCAATTATTGCAAAAAACAACGCAGCTGCAAACAGGATTGCCGCAGCAGAAAAGAATTTTACAACCTCTTCGGGTAAAACCGATGCATCAATTCCTGCTGTTGAAATTGTTGCGTTTTCTGCAAACAGCATATTGTAAACATCGGGAATGGAATATGTTTCGGGCAATGATGTTAAATCTATTCCCGTTGTGCTCTGAATAATGCTGTTGATATCAAGTGCACCGCCGATAAGTGACATGAGGATATTACTTGAATTCATATCTACGGTCATTATGAATCGGAATAACGGCATAAAAATCAATACGGGAATGAGTGCAAGAACGACTGCGGAGTTGAGAATTTTGTAGATAATTTTCATGTATTATCCCTCCGTTTTTATTTCCATGATGAATTGAGCTGTACGGTTCTGTTGAGCACGATTTTCTCATTCGTTGAATCCTTATCAACACAGAAATATCCCTGACGCATAAACTGGAATGTGTCTCCCGCTTTAAGTTCACCTATGCCGCCCTCAAGCAGACACTCCGTTATGATAAGTGAATCGGGATTCATGTTTTGTGTAAAGTCACCGTTTGATTCGTCACTGGGGTTGGGAACGTTGAAAAGTCTGTCGTAAAGACGTACTTCTGCCTTTTTGCAGTCAGCCGCATTTACCCAATGAATCGTACCCTTGACCTTTCTTCCGTCGGGTGAATCACCGCCGCGTGTTTCCGGGTCATAAGTACAGTGAACGCAAGTAACTTCGCCGTTTTCGTCAACATCATAGCCTGTGCAGGTTACATAATAAGCGGCTTTAAGACGCACTTCATTACCGGGGTACAAACGGAAATATTTTTTAGGCGGCTCAATCATAAAGTCGCTTTTTTCAATGTAAATTTCCTTGCCGAATTTAACCTCTCTCTTGCCCATTTCGGGATGATCGGGGTGAATATCAGTTGTGAGTGTGTCGGAGAAATCGTCGGGCATATTGTCAATAACCACTTTGAGAGGGTCAAGCACAGCCATGGCTCTGGGTGCAGAAGCGTTAAGGCAATCTCTTACGCAGGATTCGAGCAGACCGTAATCCACAACGCTGTTTGCCTTTGAAACACCTATTTTATCAACGAAATCACGGATAGCCTGTGCAGGATATCCTCTTCTTCTCATGCCGCAGAGAGTAGCCATTCTGGGGTCGTCCCAGCCGCTTACAAGACCTGTGTTAACCATTTTCATGCACTTTCTCTTACTTGTAAGGCAGTAGTTAAGATTAAGTCTTGCAAATTCAATCTGACGGGGAGGCTCTGCAAAGCCTATTTCTTTGATAAACCAATCGTAAACGACTCTGTTATTCTCAAATTCAAGGGTGCAAAGAGAATATGTTACGTTTTCCTTTGCGTCTGAAAGGGGATGCACAAAATCATACATGGGATAAATACACCACTTGTCACCTGTCTGGTGGTGGTTAACATACATTATTCTGTAAATTACGGGGTCACGCATAACGATATTGGGTGACGCCATATCAATTTTTGCCCTGAGAACATGGCTTCCCTCGGGAAATTCGCCGTTTTTCATTCTCTCAAAAAGGTCAAGATTTTCTTCAACGGAACGGTCACGGTAGGGACTGTTCTTGCCGGGCTCTGTGAGAGTACCTCTGTATGCACGCATTTCTTCTGCAGACAAATCGCATACATATGCCTTGCCTTTTTTGATTAATTTAATTGCACATTCGTATACAAAATCGAAGTAATCGGAAGCATAGTAAACATTCGCCCATTTGAAACCGAGCCATTCAATATCTTCCTTGATTGCGTCGATGTATTCCGTGTCCTCTTTTGAGGGGTTTGAGTCATCAAGACGCAGATTGCATATTCCGCCGTATTTTTCGGCAGTAGCGAAGTCTATGCATATAGCCTTTGCGTGACCGATATGCAGATAACCGTTGGGTTCGGGTGGGAAACGGG
The DNA here is from genome assembly GCA_964495345.1 of uncultured Eubacteriales bacterium. Lineage (GTDB taxonomy): Bacteria > Bacillota > Clostridia > Oscillospirales > Acutalibacteraceae > UBA1081. The sequence continues at coordinate 36,107 of CAZBVV010000004.1, read as the reverse complement.
TTTGCACTCTTGTGTTAACTCCGTCACGAAGTTCCTGGTCAATAATGTCGTGAATAAAATTAGAATTTTTTACAATTTCTTCCATAAAATCACCTTGATATATTATAAGTTTTCGATTGTTTTGTTAATTCTTGCTTTCAGCCTGTCCTCGCCTAAAAGCTTCATAATCATGTAAAGGTCAGGTGTGTTTGTTCTGCTTGTGACCGCAATTCTCAATACTGTGGAAATATCACCTACATGACCTTTGTATGCTTCGGGATTTTTCTTGTACTCCTTAACATTTGAAGTAAAGCCTAAAGGTTCGCACATTTCCTTGATTTTTGCAAACCATGTGTCCTTGTCATCATCAGCAGAATAAATTTCCGGATACTTTGCAAGGATAGCCTTTGCATCTTCCGCCGAAATATTTGCAGGCATGGTGTAGTCGGGAGTATAAAGCTCGTCGTAGAAATATGAAACGTAGTCCTTAACCTGTGACCATTGAGAAATATCCTTACGAGGTTTGGAATTCTCTCGGTCAATATTGAGAATATCCGTTGCGTACTGCTCGTTTGCAGTAAGGAGCTTATGGAAATCGGTATCGTAAACACAAGCCCATTTTTCAACAAGAGAATATACTGTCTGTGCGTTCATTACGGATATGACGTTTTTGCTTACATCCGTAAGCTTTACAAGGTCAAAAAGGCATCCGCTTGCATTCATCTTTTTGAGATTAAAGGGGAAATCAAATACGTCTGCTGTGGGATTTGCTCTTCTCCAATCTTCAAAATTTGAGTTGAGAAGAGTAACAAGGTATTCAAGCACACTTTCTTTGGGGAAGCCTTTTTCAACAAAGTAGCTTACTGCCGCTTCGGGGTCTTTTCTCTTGGATAGTTTACGCTTTGTTCCGTCCTCTTCGTCAATTTTCATAACCTGGGGAGTGTGTGCGTACTTGGGTACTTTGTAACCGCAAGCCTTGAAAAGTGCAATATGCTTGGGTACGGATGAAATCCACTCCTCACCTCTGATAACGTGGGTTGTACGCATAAAATGGTCATCGCAGATGTGAGCGAAATGGTAAGTAGGTACGCCGTCGGATTTAAGAAGAACCTCGTCAATAATATTTTCGGGCATTTCAATTTTTCCGCGGATAATATCTTCAAAAACTACTTTTTTATCTTCGCTTCCGTCTGCTCTGAAACGCAGAACATAAGGCTGTCCGGCTTCTATTCTTTCTTTTATTTCATCAAAAGTGAGGTCACGGCATTTAGCCCATTTGCCGAAATATCCCCAAATTGATGTGCTTTCTTTTTCCTGTGTTTCACGCATAGCTGAAAGTTCATCAGCGGAGCAGAAACAAGGGTAGGCAAGTCCCTGTTTTACAAGGGATTTTGCAACAGTCTGATATATTTCAACTCTTTGACTCTGTGTGTAAGGACCGTATGCACCGCTTTCCGTTCCGAAGCCTGTAACACCTTCGTCAAAACCTACGCCGAAAGCGTCAAAACCGTTTATTATAGCGGAAACACCGTCGTCAATTTCTCTTTTTTTATCTGTGTCCTCAATTCGCAGATATGACACACCGCCCGTAGCTTTTGCTGTCATAACATCTGTAAGTGCACCGAAAAGACCGCCTATGTGGAGATAGCTTGTGGGACTTGGTGCAAATCTTGTAACTCGTGCACCCTCTTTAAGCTGTCGGGGCGGATATTTGTCTTCAAAATAATCGGGAGTTTTTGTAATGTGAGGGAATAAAAGTTCGCTCAATGCTTCATAATTCATATTTCATCACCTTAAAGGAATATTACACTTCATTATAAAACAAACCGTAAAAAAAGTAAATAGTTAAAATAAATATTCTTAATTTGTGGATATTAAATGATTGACATAGTAAAAAAATGTGGTAGAATAAAATGTAATGAAGTATTATTAAATTAAGGAAGATAAATAATGGAAATCAGAGAAACTGAATTTTTACCCGTAATTCTCGGTGCAGATATTACCGCTTACAGCCTTGCAAGAAGCTTCCATGAGGAGTACAAAATCAAATCTCTTGTTGTAAGTCAGCGCAGAGCAAGAATTATATCTGAGAGTAAAATTATAGAAAACAGAGTTATCCCCGGTATTGATGACGTTGAATATCTTGTAGAAAAGCTTGTTGAGATAGGCAAGGAGTTCAAGGGTAAGAAAAAACTGATTCTTATGGGATGCGGAGATTTCTATGTAAGAAATTTTGTTGATAACAAAGCAGTTTTAGGTGAATATTTTATAATCCCTTACATTGATAAAGAGCTTATGGATGAGATTGTTCTTAAAGACAAGTTTTATGCTATCTGTGAGGAGTTGGGAATCGATCATCCTCGCACTTATGTATACAACTGCGGTGAGGACAACGCTCTTGATTTTGATTTTGAATATCCCGTAATTGCTAAAACGGCAAACTCCGCATTGTATCACTATGCTTCATTCCCAGGTAAGAAAAAAGTTTTCCGTTTTTACAACGAAAAAGACCTTAAAGAGATGCTGGCAAATCTTGAAAAATCAAGCTATGACTACAAATTTCTTATTCAGGATTGTATTCCCGGTGACGACTCAAATATGAGAGTTCTTACCTGCTATTGCGACAGAAATTCAAAGGTTAAATTTGCCGCATTGGGTCATTGTCTGCTTGAAGATCATACTCCCTCTGCCATTGGCAACCCTGTTGCAATTATTAACGAGGTTGATACTTACGGCATTGTAGAAGCGGCTACAAAATTCCTTGAACACATCGGATATACAGGCTTTGCAAACTTTGATATTAAATACGATGAACGCAACGGCACATATAATTTCTTTGAAATCAATGTGCGTCTTGGCAGAAGCAATTTCTATGTAACGGGTAGCGGTTTTAATACTGTTAAATGGATTGTTGACGACCTTATTTACGAAAAAGATCTTGAATATACCGTTGCAGATAACGAGAATCTTTTTACCGTTGTTCCCAAGGGTATTATTATGAGATATCTTAAAAACGATGAACTCAGAAAAAAGGTAAAAGAGTTATGGCGTGCAGGTAAAGTGAGTTATCCTCTTTTCTACAAATGTGATATGAACCCGAAAAGAGCATTTTACGTTTTAGCCGCTTATTTCAATCAGTTCAGAAAATATCACAAAGTGGAAAAGGCTGAGAAATCGGAAAAGGAAGCACTTAAAAATGGCTGATAAAACTCTCGGAATTTTAGGCGGGTTAGGGCCGCTTGCAACGGTCTATTTTATGGATCTTATTGTAAAGCTGACGCAAGCCGACAAAGATCAGGACCATATATCCATGGTGGTGCTTAATCATGCCGCTATACACGACCGCACGGATTTTATTCTTGACAGCACCAAACCGAATCCTCTGCCCATGATGATTGAGGATGCAAAAAAACTTGAAAAATCGGGTGCTGACTACGTTGTAATGCCTTGCAATACGGCACATTTCTTTTACGAACAGATACAGCGTAATATTTCAATTCCCATGCTTAATATTATTGAAGAAACCGTGCGTTATGCCGTTGAAAATGTACCCGGAATCAAAAAGTTGGGCATTCTTGCAACCAAGGGCACTATTACGGCAGGTTCATATCAGCAAATGTGCGAAAAATTCTGCATTGATTGGGCTGTTCCGTCACTTGCCGATGAACATTCTCTGATGAATATTATTTACAATCAGGTTAAAGCGGGCAAAGAGATAAATATTAATGAATTTATCCGTATTATCAACAATATGAAAGCCGACGGATGCGATGCTGTTGTTCTGGGTTGTACCGAACTGTCGGTAATAAATAAAGATTTTGCACTCAACAGAAATGATGTTATAGATTCTCTTGAGGTACTTGCCAAGAAGAGTATTCTCATTTGCGGAAAGAAAGTCAAGGTGATATAAATGTGCGGATTTGTTGGATTTTTAAACGAAAGCTCCGACACACAGTTAAATAACAGTACCGTAAGGGCTATGGCTGACAGAATCGTTCACCGAGGTCCGGATCAGGACGATTATTATGTTGATGCCGACGTGTCATTGGGGTTCAGACGACTGAGTATTATTGACCTTGATGGCGGCAGTCAGCCTATCTACAATGAGGATAAGTCCAAGGTGCTTGTTTTCAACGGCGAGATTTACAATTATAAATCTCTGCGTGAAGATTTGATTGCAAAAGGTCACAATTTCTATACTCATACGGATTCCGAGGTGCTTATTCACGGTTACGAGGAATACGGAAAAGAGCTTCTGCCCAAGCTTCGCGGTATGTTTGCCTTCGTAATTTGGGATACAAAAGAGAAAAAACTGTTCGGTGCAAGAGATATCTTCGGCATCAAACCGTTTTTTTACTATCTCAAAGGCAGAACTTTTATGTTTGGCTCTGAAATAAAGGCATTTTTGTCTAATCCCAATTTTGAAAAGGAGCTTAACAGGGACAGAATTCCCGAATATCTTTGTTTTGAGTACATTCCCTCAAATGAAACTCTTTTCAAAAACGTGTATAAGCTTGCACCTGCATCATATTTTGAATGGCAGAACGGTAAGTTTACCGACGGAAAATACTATGAGATGAAATATGATATTGACGACTCAAAATCTCTTGAAGAGTGGGAAAACATTATTGCCGAAACTTTCCGTGATTCCACAACGGTTCACGGTATAGCGGACGTTGAGGTTGGTTGCTTTCTTTCAAGCGGGGTAGATTCAAGCTATGTTGTAAAAGAAATGAGCAGAAACAACAGCGTGCGTACATTCTCCGTAGGTTATGAAGAGGAAAAATATTCCGAGTTGAGATATGCACAGGAATTTGCGGCAACGGCAGGAGTTGCAAACTATGCAAAAAAGATTTCCGCACAGGAATTTTTTGATGCCGCCCCCATAGTGCAGTATTATATGGATGAACCTTTGCCCAATCCCTCTGCTATAGCACTTTACTACCTTACAAAGCTCGCATCCGAGCAGGTAAAGGTTGTTCTTTCGGGTGAGGGTGCAGACGAGCTTTTCGGCGGTTATCATTATTACAAAGACCCTCTCAATTTTGAAAATTATCAGAAATTGCCTTTAGGACTTAGGAAATTTGCTGCAAGAGCAGTTAAAAATATGCCCAGATTCCACGGCAGACGTTTCCTTATGCGTGGTGCACAGGGTATTGAAGAAAGTTTTGTAAGAAACAATTACGTTTTCAGCTTTGATGAGCGTGATGCGGTTCTCAATCCCGATATTCCCGCTGCAAATCCTGCAACTTTCACAAAGCCTTACTTTGATATGTGTAAAGATGTTGACGATGTAACAAGGATGCAGTATGTTGATATGCAGACATGGCTCGTACAGGATATCCTTGTGAAAGCAGACAGAATGTCAATGGCAAACTCCCTTGAACTCAGAGTTCCTTTTCTCGACAAGGAGATGTTGAGAGTTGCACTTTCAATCCCCACAAAGTACAGAGTATCAAAAGAACAGACCAAGATTGCACTTCGCGGTGCGGCACTTAAACAGGTGCCCGAGAAAACGGCAAGTATGCCCAAAACAGGTTTCCTTACTCCTCTTAATGATTGGCTTAAAAGGGATGAATTTTATCAAAGAGTAAAGGATGCCTTTACGGGTGATACTGCAAAGATGTTCTTCGATGTGGATTACATTCTTCAGCTTCTTGATAACCACAGAGATGATAAAGAGAAAAATATGAAGCGTATATGGTCTGTATATTCTTTTATTTTGTGGTATGACAAATATTTTGCAGAGAACTAACGGAGGAATATTTATGTTTACACCAAAGCTCAGATTTATAGTTATGAGTGACGTTCATGTTAAACCCGAAAAAGACTGCAAGGAGCTTGAAAGACTGAAAAAAGGTCTTGCTTCGGCTTATCGTTATGCAGAGAGTTGCGATTATAACAGAATTGATGCACTTTATGTTGTAGGTGATTTCGCAAACAGAGGTGCTGAACAGGAAATGATTAATTTCAAAGAAGTTACCGATGCATATTTAAAGCCCGAAACGGAAATGACAGTTTCCCTTGCAAGCCATGAATATCACGGTGACGGAGTAGATGCGGCAAGGGAAAAGCTTGCAAGAATTCTTGGTATGCCCTATAATTCACATAAAGTTATCAACGGATTCCATTTTATTTCGGTATCCACATCAAGGGGTTGTGATTTTGATGAGCCTGAACGCGATTTTGCTCGTACAGCTCTTGATGAAGCGGCTCAGGATAATCCCGAAGCACCCATTTTCTTCTTCCAGCATCCTCATATTTCCGACACGGTTTACGGCAGTATAAATTGGGGCGAAGATGCTTTATACCCCATTCTTATGAATTATCCGCAGGTTATTGATTTTTCAGGTCATTCCCATGCACCCGTCAATGACCCCAGAAGTATACATCAGAAACACTTTACCTCACACGGTACAGGTTCACTCAGTTATTTTGAACTTGATGAATTTGATAAGTATTACGGCACGATTCCTCCCGATGATGAAAACTGTGCACAGTTTCTTATCGTTGAGGCTGATGCTGACAACAGAGTTCGCATTATGCCTTACGATATCTTAACGGATAATTTCTTCCCCTGCACCCGTGAAATTGAAAAGCCATCCGAACCCGACACATTCGTTTATACAGATAAGCGTTATCTTACAACTGTAAAACCGCATTTTGCTCAGTCAGCCAAAGCTTGGACAGAAAAAACAGATGATGGTATACATATTGTATTCAATCAGGCTGAAATTGAAGAGGATATGGTTAACGATTATAAGGTGACTGTAAGAGATGAAAATAGTCGCATTGTAAAACAGGTTGTTGCATGGTCACATTATTATCTTTTCAATATGCCCGAAACTGTCAGCGTGCCGGTAACAAACCTTAAATCAGGTAAATATACGGTAAAGATTACTGCAAGCGGTTTCTGGAACAATGAATCAGATAACGCACTTACAATAGAATTTGAAATTTAAAAAAATCATTCCCGAAGCTTAACACTTCGGGAAAATTTTAATTATAAAGATAAACAATAATTTAATGTAGTAATTTTGTTTATTTTATCTGTTTATTTTTATGTTCACGCTCTATCTGAGCTATGCTTTTCTCAGGAGTCGGCAAATCTTCAGGCATTGTACCTCCAAGTTCTGCTATTGTTTGCCTCACCTTTGCACCGACCTCATAATGTGTTTTATTTGCTGCATATTTTCCTTGAATACTATCTCTTCGTAGCTTTTCTTCCGTTTGTGTTGCACGGAATAGATTTGCAGCCAACTCTGTACTCCCCATAAAATCAAGTATATCTTGACTTTTTTTTAGACCTTTTCTTTGCTTTATGTCTTGTGCTTTTAAACCGCCGTACAGCCCCATATATCCGTAATTTTGAAATATGGCAAAATCTAAAGGCTCAATGACCCCAGCATCATGTGCTGCTTCTGCTAATGCGGTATTGTGTCTTTTCATTTCCTGACGAATAGCTATACGTTTCTGGTCTTCTGTTAACTCTTCGTAATTATCAATCAGTTCTTGCTGACGGGTTTTAACAGCAAAGTATGTTTGACCTATAGCAATTACTTCTTTGCGAGGGTCGCCATTCATAACAATTAAGTAACAGGCATAACGAGAGAGCATAATGTCGTCTACTCTGCGTTCTGCACCAGAACCTATTTCAACCATTTTGCCGATGTCGGCAAAATGGTCAGACGGTGCATATCCGCTGTTTTTACAAGCGAGTTTAGCTCTCTCTATTGTTTCATTGAATCTTCTCCATTGTGAATATTCAAGAACTGCTTGTAATTCTCTCGCTAACCAATATTCTTGTCCGCTTTCGTTTATATGTTTTATATCTTCAAAGGTCTGTTCACTATAATTTATTAGTTCTTCCGTGATAATCTTCTCCTGTTTCGAATTATATATTTTTTATCAGATTGAGAATTAAGTTAGAATGACGTTTTTTAGTTTTTTCTGAATCTAAATCCCATATCATAAACTCCTCACTTTTCACTACTAACTACAAACTGCTAAATTATTGTTTAATCATAGTTTCTTATTAAAGATTTAACTTTACCTAAAATTGCAACCTCATCAACGATAATCGGTGCCATCGTATCGTTTTCCGGTTGAAGGCGGAAATGACCGTTTTCTTTGTAAAAGCGTTTTACAGTTGCTTCATCTTCAATCAATGCAACCACAATTTCTCCGTTTTCGGCAACGGGTGTTTTTTCGATAATTATAATATCTCCGTCAAAAATGCCTGCATTTATCATGCTTTCACCTTTTACACGAAGAGCAAAAAGAGATTTATCTTTTGAAACCGTACCTGCATAGGGTACGTATCCCTCAATCTGTTCAACTGCAAGTATAGGCATGCCGGCAGTAACCGTGCCCACAAGAGGAACTTTCGTTGTGTCGTCTGCCGCAGGACCTAACACTCTTATTGATCTTTTGAGCATGGGATCACGCTCAATATAGCCTGCCTTCTCAAGAGCAATAAGGTTTGCCTGTACGGAAGACGTGGATTTAAGCCCTACCGCGGCACAGATTTCACGAACTGAAGGCGGTACGCCGTTCTGGGTTCGTTCTGCAAGAAATTCATATATTTTTTGTTGAGTGGAATTAATTTCTTTCATAAAAAACCTCCATAAATAATAAAGCAAACTTTTGTTCAAGTATATATTAACACACTTTTTTCAAAAAAGCAAACATTTGTTTTAATTTTTTTAATTTTTTTTACTTTTTTAACAAAGTATTGTAAATAATCAAGAATTATAGTAAAATAAATTTAACTAAATGTACGCAAAGGTTAATAAAATGGCTGATAAGAAAAAGTTAAAAACAAAAAAAGTAAAAAGAAAACAGGAACGAATCGTAGGACCGAGGGTTTCTCATACAAAAGGATATTATCGTTTTTCAAAGGAGTTTCCCTCTGTTACGGATAGTGACGGCTACCGTGACAACGATACGTTTGTAAATTCACATATTGAAAAAGCTATGTTACGCAGAAGACTTGCATTGTTGTTCATTTGCGTGTTTGTTTTGTCTTTTTGTGTAACGGCTTTGTGCTTTGCTCTTTCAAATGTGCCTGTTGCTGAAGAAAAAAAAGAATCCGTTTCTTTTGAAAATATTGCCGAAACCAAAACTGTTAACAAGGCTGTATATTTTTCGGGTGCTGAGTTTGCAGCATCAACCGTTGACAGCATTGTAAATGAGTGCGTGACGGCAGGGGCGACCACGGCAGTTATTGAGTTAAAAGATGCCGAAGGATATTTTTATTTTAAGCCGTCAATAAGTTCTTCTGCAGAAGCACTTGCAAAAGTTGTTGATGAACCCGGGAAAATTATTAACGAGCTCAAACAGCAGGGAATCAGCGTATATGCAAGTGTGTCCTGCTTTGCAGACGATATTTATGCAAGAAACAATAAATCAGTAACTGCATATGTAAGTATTATTGATGAAAGCGGAAATGAGGCTACATCTATATGGTATGGCGGCGAAAACGGCTCAAATGCATGGCTCAGTCCGTTTTCAAATGAGGTTTGCTATTATCTTACAACAATTATTGGCGATGTTGCATCCTTGGGTGTTGACGGAATAATTTTTGAAAATGTAACTTTGCCGGCAAATGCCGAAAGTGAAAATGTGCGGTTTTCTCTTTCTTCGGGATATGAAATAAGTGCTGAACAAAAAATAGATAATTGGCTGTCCTATACCGTATCCACCGTAAATTGCAAAACTGCAATTACTATTTCCTCACAGCAGTTGGCGGCTGATTTGCGTAAGGAAGATGCACCGTTATATTACGGGGCAAATTGTGATTTTATAATCCTTGATGCAAGACCGTCAGATGCAGATAAGGGTGTGGCAATAAACGGGTTGCAGTATCTTGAACCCGAGAGAACCCCAAAAGAATACGTTACCGCATTGATTAGTGCAGGTATTGAATTGCTGAGTAAAAACGAAAATAATATAAAAATTATCCCCGTTACAGACAGCGGTAATTTGCTTGAATTGCAATTGTCTGCTATTGAGGAATTTGATATAGCTACTGTTTTGATTAAATGATATTAAGGAGATGTTCTGATATGTGTAAAGAAAAGAAAAAAAGTGACAGACTGCCTTTTGAAACTATAAGAAGGGTAACACTTGACGAGATTGTTCTCGGTCTTTCTCTTAACGAAAAAATCGCTCTTGTGTCGGGTGAAGATTTCTGGCATACCGTTGCCGTGGATTCATCACCCGTAAAAGTTCCGTCAGTAATGGTCAGCGACGGTCCTCACGGCTTGCGTAAGCAGAGCAGCTCTGCGGATAACTTAGGCGTAAACGACAGCATAGTTGCAACCTGTTTCCCTTCTGCGGCAGGTCTTGCTGCATCTTTTGATACAGAGCTTATGAAATATTTGGGTGAAACTTTAGGTGAGGAGTGTCAGGCTGAGGACGTGGCTGTTATATTGGGTCCTGCAATCAACATAAAGCGTTCACCCCTTTGCGGCAGAAACTTTGAATATTTTTCCGAAGACCCTTATCTTGCAGGTAAGATGGCGGCATCATATATAAACGGTGTTCAGTCAAAAAATACGGGTGTTTCACTCAAGCATTTTGCGGTAAACAATCAGGAAAAGAGAAGATATACCGTTTCTGCAGAGGTTGATGAAAGAACTCTCAGGGAAATTTACCTTGCAGGCTTTGAAACAGCAGTTAAAGAATCACAGCCTTGGACGGTTATGTGCTCATATAACAGAGTTAACGGTGAACAGGTTTCCGAAAGCAAAAAATTACTTACGGATATTCTCCGTGATGAGTGGGGATTCAAAGGTTTTGTTGTGTCCGATTGGGGAGCAGTTAATGACCGTGTAAAAGGTCTTGTAAGCGGTCTTGACCTCGAAATGCCAGGCACATACGGCATGAATGCAAAAAAAATCAAGGCGGCTGTTGAGGATGGCTCTCTCTCTGAGGATGACCTTGACAAAGCAGTAAGAAGAATTATAAATCTTGTATTTAAATGGACACAGAACAGATTAGATTGTGAATACGACAGGGAAGCACATCACAAAATAGCAAAAGCAGTTGCTCTCAAAACAATGGTTCTTCTTAAAAATGAGAATAACATTCTTCCTCTTGATAAAAATAAAAAGATTGCATTTATCGGTGAATATGCAAAAAAGCCCAGATATCAGGGCGGCGGCAGTTCACATATAAATTCTTACAAAGTTACGGGTGCATACAGTGAATCTCTTAAATACTGCGATATTATGTATGCTGACGGTTTCGGTTTTGATGACAGAGAGATAAATCCGACGCTTGTTGAAGATGCTTTAAGAGTTGCGGCGGATGCGGACATTGCTGTTATTTTTGCAGGTCTTCCCGAGTTTATCGAATCAGAAGGTTTTGACAGGAAAAATATGAAATTACCTGAATGTCAGAATTATCTTATAGAACAAATTACAAAGGTTCAGAAGAATGTCATTGTTGTTCTTCATAACGGTGCACCTGTTGAGATGCCTTGGATTGATAATGTAAGCGGTGTGCTTGAATCGTATCTTGCCGGTGAGGCTGTGGGTGAAGCACAGGCAGATATTCTTTTTGGTCAGGCGAATCCCTGCGGTAAGCTGGCAGAAACATTCCCCGTAAAGCTTACGGATACTCCCTGTTATCACAATTTCCCCGGCACATTCAATACAGTTGAACACCGTGAAGGCATTTTTGTGGGCTACCGTTATTATGAAACGGCAAAGAAAGAAGTTCTGTTCCCGTTTGGTCACGGACTTTCATACACAACATTTGAATATTCCGACCTTAAGGTAAACAAGACCACCGTTATAAACGGAGCAGAGGATATAACCGTTACACTTAAAGTCAAAAATACAGGCAGTGTTGACGGCGAGGAGATTGTACAACTTTATATTTCGCCCTGTGAAAAGACGATTTTCAGAAGTGATATTGAGCTTAAAGGCTTTGTAAAGGTTGCACTTAAAGCAGGTGAGAGCAAGTCCGTAACATTTAAGCTTGATAAAAGAGCATTTACTTATTACAACATAAAGGAAAATGATTTTGTTTGTGATGACGGCAGTTATATCATTATGGTAGGTGCATCTGTCAAGGATATAAGACTTGACTGTGAAGTTAAACTTACAGGTTTTGGTGTGCATGAAAATCCTTACAGCGAAGAAATTGATGCTCTTTATAACAGCGGAGACGTGCAGACAATCAGCAGACAGGAGTTTGAAAAACTGCTTGGCAGAAAGCTCTGTGTTGAAAAACCCACAAAACCTTATACTTGGGAAAATTGCTTTGGTGATGCACTCGGTACGAAATACGTGGATGTACTGCAGACTATATTTGATATGATTGCCGATAAGCTCGAAACAAATATCAGCTCATCCGAAATGATTTACAACGGTGCATTTGAAATGCCGATACGCTCAATAGTATACCTTTTAAACGGTCTTGCGAATGAAGGATTTGGTGATGCCATGGTTGATCTTATGAATGAAAAACCAATTGCATTCCCTAAACTTGCCGTAAACGGAATTGTTGTCGGAATCAATGCGTTGAAAGGTAAAGGACAGTAAACAATAATTTAATTCATAATTCAAAATGCATAATTAATTAAAATTAAAAATTGTGCGTAACTTTTGGATTCTTGATATTATAATGATTCAAAAGGCGGAGCCTTTTCCTCAATTATGAATTATGCATTATACATTATGCATTGTTCAATTTGAGCATAAATATAAAAATGAGCAGTCACCGTTGAGGTAGTGACTGCTTTAATTATGCATTATTTATGATATTTACCACCGGAATTGATTTTATAGCCTCTGTAAATCTGTTCAAGGAGCATTACTCTGAAAAGTCGGTGGGGGAATGTCATTTTTGATGCTGACATTCGCACATCTGACCGCTTTTTTACATTTTCGGACAGTCCGTATGAACCGCCGATTATAAACACTATTTCGCCGCTGTTCATAGCAGATTTTGACAAAAGCTCAGCAACATCTTCCGATGAATACATTTTTCCCTCAACGCACATGGCAACAATGGTGCTGTTTGAGGGGATTTTTTTTAATATTGCATCTGCCTCTTTTTCCAGTGCCGCCGTAATTTGCGTATCGTTGGGGGCATCGGGCAAATTTGCCGCAGGAATTTCGATAATTTCCGCTTTACAATAGGCTTTAAGGCGTTTCAGATATTCGTCTGATGCGTCACGGAAAAATTTATCTTTCAGTTTGCCCACACATATGATTTTAACACTTTGCATTAAAGAATCACCATTCTTTCTCCCACACCCACAGGTGCAACCTGCAAGGTATAGTCTATGCCTTCAATCGCGCCCATTTCTCCCAATGCTGTGGAGGTGCAGTTGAATGCGGCTGAAACCGTGTTGTTATCGCGGCTTAAATGACCTAATACAAGTCTTGTTGTGCCTGTATTTATGAAATGACAAGCGGCTTTTGCACAGTCGTCGTTTGAAAGATGACCCACATTTGACAGGATTCTTTCTTTTAAATAATAAGGATAAGGTCCGTTGTTTAGCATAGCTTTGTCGTGGTTTGATTCAAGCAGAATAAGGTCGCTGCCCGTCACCTTGTCAACCGCATCACGGGTTATAACTCCTGTGTCCGTCATGACGGATATTTTTCTCTCATCAGGCATTATTACGGTATATCCGCAACTTTCTGCACTATCGTGGGATGTGTAAAAGCTTTTTATTTCCATTCCGCCTGCCTCAACACCCTTTTCGGGGATAACAAATGCTTCAAAATTGCCTTTAAGATGTCCGCCCTTTTCCAATGCGTTAAGCGTACCTTTTGATGCGTATACGGGTATTGAATATCTCGATGCAAAAACACGCAACGCACCTATATGGTCCGTATGCTCGTGAGTAATAAATATTGCTTTTATATTTTCCGGAGCAACGGTGATTTTTTCAAGGGCAAGTGTGAGCTGTTTTGCGTTAGTGCCTGCATCAATCAATATTCCTGCACCTGAATGACCTATGTATGAACTATTACCGCTGCTTGATGAACACAGCGTACAGAATCGGGACATAAAAACCTCCGTGTTAATTTAAAAAATCTCCCGATTAGTCGGGAGTTTTTTTGTTTTATCAGCTTGCGCTTTCAGCTACTACTTTGGGTTCATCGTCGGAGAAATCGACCTTTTCAATGTCAACCCCCAGCCCTTTAAGCTTTTCGATAATCATTTCATAGCCTCTTTCGATATGGTAAATATCTTCGATAACAGTTTTTCCCTCAGCACAAATGCCTGCAATAACCATCGCCGCACCTGCTCTTAAATCGTCTGCTCGAATAGGAGCTGCATGAAGTTTGGGAACACCTGTAATAATTGCGGCTTTACCTTCAACCTGTATGGTTGCACCCATTCTTATAAGCTGGTCAACATATCTGAAACGGTTATCCCAAACGCCGTCTGTAACAATGCTTGTACCCTCGCTGATAGCAAGAAAAGTTGTCATCTGCGGTTGCATATCGGTTGGAAAACCGGGATGAGGCATAGCCGTTACTTTGCAGTTGCCGCATCTCTTGTCACTGATAACTCTTACTGAGTCGTCGTTTTCAATAACTGTAACACCGCATTCTCTGAGCTTTGCCGTGATGGATTCAAGATGCTTGGGAATAACATTTTTTATAAGAATATCACCTTTGGCAGCTGCGGCAGCAACCATATATGTGCCTGCCTCTATTTGGTCGGGAATTATTGAATATGAACAACCGTGAAGCTCTTTTACACCTTTGATTTTGATAACGTCCGTACCTGCACCTGTGACATTTGCTCCCATAAGGTTAAGGAAATTTGCAAGGTCTACAATGTGAGGCTCTTTTGCCGCATTTTCAATAATTGTAAGTCCTCTTGCCTTAACTGCTGCAAGCATAACATTAACCGTTGCACCTACGGAAACTTTATCAAAGTAGATAACGCTGCCTGTTAATGATTCTGCTTTTGCATCAATCATTCCGTTGTCGTTTGTAATTTCCGCACCAAGCTTTGCGAATCCTTTGAGGTGAAAATCAACGGGTCTTACACCGCCGAAATTACATCCGCCGGGCATAGCAACTTTTGCATGGCTGTATCTGCCTAAAAGTGCACCCAAAAGATAGTATGATGAACGGGAATATTTAGTCATTTCGTAGGGGATAACATAAGATTCAATATATCTTGTGTCAATCTCCAGGGTATTCTTATTTATATAACGAACGGTAGCTCCCATTTCAATAAGAATTTTTACCATAATTCTTACATCACGGATATCGGGGATGTTTTCTATTCGGCAAATATCCTGTGCGAGAATGGTTGCGGGAATAATAGCAACAGCCGCATTTTTTGCGCCGCTTATTTCAATTTCTCCGTTAAGCTTTTTACCGCCGTTTATAACATATTTTTCCATAACGGCACTTCCTTAAATATATTTATCGCACATGAATATACAAAAAAGTGTATATTTTGTGTGCGCAGAAAAAATCACAATACTATATAACATCATATAGTATATCACTTTTTGACCGAAAATAAAAGCATATTTCCAAAAAATTATTTGACTTGACTGAATTTTGTTGAAATTGCTGTTTTTTTAATTTAGAGCAACAAAATATGCTGTTAAAATCGCAACGGGTGTACAATATTTAGTGGTGAACATACTTTTGGTTGATTTGAATTTTAAAATTGAGAAAAATATTGTACAATTTTACCAATAGTGGGTATCAGTATTTAAGGCTCTCAGGTGTAACTTTGTTTATAACCGGCAAAAACAGTTCAGCTTCTTTTTTTGCACCTGAAAGTGAATGGTCTTTGTAATTTCCGCATTCAACTGCTGAAACACCCGGGATATCCCCCTCAAATTCGGCAATAAATTTAAATGCTTGCTGAGTGAGGGCTATAGCATCTTCCTGTGACATATCCCGCACGAGAAAATAAAAACCTGTACGGCATCCCATCGGACCGAAATAGATGATTTTGTCTGTAAGGGGAGAATTCCTTACAAATGTTGCAAAAAGATGCTCAACAGTATGTATGGATGCGTTATCCATAACATCTTCTGTGTTAGGTTTTCTTGTTCTTATATCATATGTAACAACATCACCGTCAACACGGGATGTATACATTCCCTTTTCGAGAACGGTATGGTCAACTTCAAAACTTGCTATTCGTTTCATGGTAACTCCTTTTGATAAATAATAATTTAGCAGTGATGAGTGAGAAGTAAGGAGTTGCGGAAAAGACTCCGTCTTTTAATCTATTTTTATCCAAGCCGCTTGCGGCTTCCTTAATTGCTCATTGCTCACTACTCATTACTCATTCAATAATTTACCTCAGGTAAATTATTGTTTACGCTTCGCTTCCACTCCAGAATATCATATCGGCAAGCAAAACTGCACGCATGGGTGCAGCTTCAGCACCGCCTATTTTCAGGGGCGGTGCAACAAGAAAATATCTGCCCGGTTTAACCTTTTCCAATTCAAGATTTTCAATTATAGCCACATTCTCACTTAAAAATGCTCTGTGCGGACGGGTTTGATTACCTTGTGTTCCGACGGAAAGGCTGTCTGTTCCGATAAGTTTAATTCCTGCAAATGCAATTTCTTCTGCGGCACTTTCAAGAAACCATGCTTTTCCGCCGCTTTTTACAAGCACTCTTTTGGCTTTTTCGGGAAAATATTTGTTGACAAATTCTCCGGTGATAGGGCCTTCGGGTGCTTCAATTACATAACATTCACCGATGAATGTTTCAAGATTTGCTTTTTCAATGGAATCTCCCGATTCGATAAAATGCAAGGGTGCATCTGCATGAGTGCCGTTGTGAAGTCCTGTGTGAATCGCTGAAAGATTGCAGGAATCTCCATTTGATAGTGAGCTGACAACCTCAATGCTGACATCAGGATCACCCGGGTAAATATCACATTTCGTAATATCTTTTGAAATATCTATAATTTGCAAAATATCACTTACTTTATTTAAGATTAATTTTGGATTCAGTAAGCTGAACGGTCAAAATAAATAAAAATGCCGTTACGATAGCTTTGAAATAAACGCTTGTAAGACCTATCGTTACACCGTTTGTATAATTCATAAGTTCAACAAGAGCTTTGTTCACCGTGAGTGATATTCCGGATTGCTCAATAACCAATGTTATATCGCAAAGGTTTGCAAGCCCGTTTGCCGCACCCTGAACAACGGCTATTGTTATTGCAAGATACAAAATAACGCCTAATGTGCCCAGCTTGTGGAAAGGTGAGATGTTTGAAAGTGTTATTGCAAACAAAATAAACATTACAAAAATGCAGGCGTTAAAAAGACCTATAATTGCACTTATGATAAGATAATTTTTGTAAATGGCTTCTGCACCCAGACCGAAGCTCTGTGCAAAAGTGTATATCATTTCGTATATTTCTGCACCGTTCTGGTCTTCAACCGTCCAATAAATGTATACCGCAACGACGGATATCACAACAAAAATATAACTGATGATTACCCATATTGAAGAAGATAACCACTTTGAGAAAATCAGCGAGCTTGTTCTTACGGGGAGAGTGTGCGTAAGATAGCCCTCTCTGCCGAAAAGTGATTTGTTGGCACCGAAAACCACCGATGCAAAAGTAACAACAACTGAGATAAATGCAACGATAATTATTGCTGCGGATGTTATAAATTTTAACAGTCCGCTGTTGAAAAACGCCGATATCAGCAACGCTATAACAGCTATACCTGCCGCCACATAAATGTTGCCCATGCGTCTTGCACCGTCTTTGAGGTCATGTTTAATCAACTTCCCAATCATTACCGATAACCTCCTTAAATACATCTTCCAATGAATTTCCGCTTTTTTTAACATTTTCCGTAGAGGTGTTAACAAGAACTTTTCCGTGACCTAAAATAAGGACGTGATTAAAGCTTGCTTCAAGGTCGTTAACCATGTGAGTTGAAAGCAGAAGTGTGGATTTTTCCGCATAATTATCCATAATTACATTAAGGATATTTTCTCTTGCGGCAGGGTCAACACCGCCCAAGGGCTCATCAAGCAGATAAAGCTGTGCTTTTCTTGACATAATAAGCAAAAGCTGTACCTTTTCCTGCATACCCTTAGACATTGTTTTTATTTTCTGTTTGGGGTCAAGATTAAAGCGTTGAACAAATTCCATCGCCTTAACTCTGTCAAAATCATAGAAAAAGTCGTTAAAATAATCTATAGCATCAATAGTTCTGAAATAATCCGACAGATATGTTGTGTCGGGCAAAAATGCGGTTGTTGATTTCGATACTATTCCGGGTGGTGTACCGTTAACAAGAATCTGCCCTTGATAATCGTGAATACAACCGGACAAAATTTTAAGCAATGTTGTTTTGCCGCAACCGTTAGGACCTAATAAACCTACTATTTTGCCTGCGGGGATATCAAAGGATATATCTTGCAGAATAGGTCTGCCCTTCACATAGGATTTGCTCAGATTTCTGACTTTTATAGCATATTGAATATCTGACATTTTTAATCTCCTTGTTTATATTTACGCTTATTTGTTTGCGAGTTTTTTGAAAGTGTTTGCAACCATATCATTTACAGCACGGTCATTGTGTATGGAAAAATGGCTGACTCCTTTAATTGCACAGGTTTTAAGGGGGAAAGTACATTCTGACAACTCAGGCTCAGAATCAACAGTTGCACATGATGCACCGAACGATGCAAGATTGACATCTGCAATACCGTCGGAGGAAATATCGGTTTTGGTTGTTATGGGGAGTAATTCTATACCATAACTGCAAATCCAATTAAAATTCATCATATTTTTTTCTAAATTGCTGATTTCGGAAGCTAAGTTCATTGAATACTCGTGCAGTTTCGTAACCTTTTTGTCAAGCTCGCTTCCTTTTGTTACAAGTGCGGAGTATATTGCATCAAATCTGTCATTTGGTATGCAAGCCCACATCATAGTGCAGTTGCAAAGAAGTTTTTTTCTGACAATATCAATACATTTTTTTGCTGAATTTTCAATAGCATCAGGGGGAAGCATAGACATGGCTGAAGATAGTGATTCGCCTTTTTCACCCAATAATGCCAATAATGCTTTAGTGTCTTTGATTTCGAGTTTATTTTCGAATGCGTCGGCAATAAGCGATGTTCCGTTCATAAGTGTTGCTATGCTTATAACATTCTGAATATCATTCTCCTGTGAATATTCCTGTAAATAGGCTTTAAGAACAACACCACCAAGGCTGATACATAAAATATCAACCTGCTGGGCAGATGTGTTTGCCTTTACGCTTTTTATGAATTTGTGCAGATTTTCTGCAACATTATAAATATCACCGAACATATCATAACAGAAGATATACAGGTTTTCTTCGCCTAATTTTTCTGCAAGCTCATCCATGTGATAAGCCTTGTTAAAAATTGCTCTTTCGCCGGCAGAACTGTCTTTATAACTTGTTCGTATTATTCTTGCTACCGTATTGTGTTTTTTTGTGCCGTCGGGATTTACGCTTAAAGGTTCAACGGCATCAGTTACAATCTGTGCAACGCCGTCTGAAAATCCTGCATCTTTTCGCAACAGCATCATTTTCATAAGTGAGCCTTTTAAAAGATTTGTAATAGCTTGCTGGTCGATAGTAGGGGGCCATGCACGGCTTACTTTTTTGCCGTTTGAGTCAATGATGTTAATTTCCGATACTGCGGGGCCCGGTATAATTATTAAAGGATTTTGTGCCATAACGCACCTCCGTTATTTATATTATATCTAATATATAGTATCATATAAGGATTTTGATTGCAAGTACAATATTATAAAAGTGTGTGAACAATAATTTATCTCAAATAATTCAAAATTCATAATTGTGGAAAAGGCTCCGCCTTTTAATCCATTATATTGGGGTAAGGGGCTTTGCCCCTTCCTCAATTATGAATTATGCATTATACATTATGCATTGAATTAATGTTTATTAAAAAACCGCTGTAACGGATTGTTACAGCGTGATTAATTGATACCTACATCACCGAAACGGTCAAACATTCGCATTACGGATTTTTTTATGTTTTTATGTTCGGGCAATTCAAGCTCCGGGTCGGCAAGTATAATATCCTGTGCCTGTTTTTGTGCCGCATACAGGATTTTTGTGTCCGTGATAATGTTTGCAATTTTCATTTCGGGCAAGCCGTGTTGCCGTGAACCTAAAAAATCACCCGGACCTCTTTGCTTTAAATCTTCTTCTGCGATTCTGAAGCCGTCGTTAGTCTCGCACATTACTTTTAATCTTTTTGTGCTGTCCTCATTCTGTGCATCAGAAACAAGAACGCAGGTTGACTTGAACTGACCTCTGCCGATTCGACCTCTTAACTGATGAAGCTGTGAAAGTCCGAAACGCTCGGCGTTTTCAATCAGCATTATTGCGGCGTTGGGGACATCTATTCCCACCTCAACCACAACGGTTGCAACAAGAAGCTGAATTTCACCGCTTGCAAACTGTTTCATTACCGCTTCTTTGCTTTTCGGCTTCATTTTTCCGTGAAGAATCCCCAAAGAGTAGTCTGTGAATATATTTTTTTGCAGGTATTCAGCATATTCCTGTGCAGGTTTAAGGTCGGTTTCGCCCTCTTCCACAAGGGGGCAAATGATGTAACCTTGCCTGCCCTCGTCAAGATGCTTCTTTATGAATTTATACAGCCTTTCGTGGTAATCACTTGTGACGCAATATGTTTCAATGGGCTGTCTTCCTTTCGGTAACTCGTCTATTACGGAAATATCAAGGTCGCCGTAAATGATTAGTCCCAATGTTCTCGGGATTGGTGTTGCCGACATAACAAGTGTGTGAGGATTCATTCCCTTCTTTGCAAGTGCCGTACGCTGATTCACGCCGAAGCGGTGCTGTTCGTCCGTGATAACGAATCCGAGTTTTTTAAACTCTACATCATCACTTATAATAGCGTGGGTACCGACTACAAGATCAATGCTTCCGTCTGCAAGACCCTGTTTGATAAGTTTTTTTTGCGATGCTTTAACCGAACCTGTAAGCAACGCTATGTTTATTCTTCCACCGAAGATTTTGGAGAGCGATTTTGAATGTTGTTCTGCCAGAACCTCCGTCGGAACCATAAGTGCACATTGATATCCGTTTTTGACCGTGTTGTAAATCAATGCTGCCGCAACGCTTGTTTTTCCCGAGCCTACATCACCTTGCAAAAGTCTGTTCATGGGATTGTTGCCGTGCATATCCTCCATACATTCGTTTATGCAGCGTATTTGTGCGTTTGTGAGAGTATAGGGGAGATACGAAAAAAATTCACCTGTGTAATCATTTGAAATTTGTACAGAGGTGCATTTTCGGCTATTTCCTCTTAAATAAAACAGACCGAGCTGAAGATTCAAAAGTTCTTCAAAAATGAGCCTGCGTTTAGCACCTGCAAGTTTATCCTCGCTTTGAGGGAAGTGCATATTGTAAAGTGCCTCTTCCAAGGGCATAAGACGGTATTTCAAAATAAGATATTCGGGCAGAGTGTCCTCTATTGAGCCCTTGAGCATTGAAAATGCGTTTGCGGTTATCGTTTCAATGTTTCTTGTGGTAAGATTTTCAGTTTGCCTGTAAATCGGGTGTATTTTTTCGTTGCCGCTTGCTTTTACAAATCTGGGAGAGGGCATTTCTCTGCCGCCGATAATGTTCTGATTGATTTTGCCGAAAAACAGATATTCTTCGTTTTCAAAAAGCTGATTTACAACATATTTATTATTAAAAAATGTCAGCATAAGTATGCCTCTGCCGTCTGTTGCAGAGGCTTTGAACAGCATTGTGCCGCTTTTTGTTTTTATGCCTGTGGGAGCATTCGTAACGGTTGCCCTTACACAGCATTGTTCACCGAAAGGTGCGTCCATAATGGGTGTTATCTTGCTCCAATCCTCGTAATCACGGGGAAAATTATAAAGCAAATCCCTTACTGTGCAGATGCCGAGTTTTTTTAATTTCTCTTTTTTTGCATCTCCCACACCTTTTACATATTTGATGTCTGTTGAAAAGTCCATAATCAGTCAAAATTGAATAAATCCGTTGAAAGATATCTTTCACCCGAATCGGGAAGAAGAACTACAATATTTTTGCCCTGATTTTCGGGTTTCATGGCTATGGTTGATGCCGCAAACAAAGCCGCACCCGATGAAATGCCTATAAGCAGACCTTCTGTTTGTGCCGCAGAACGTGCCGCATTGTATGCCTGCTCTGTGGTGACGTCAATAACATCGTCTATTATGTTTTTGTTAAGTATTTCGGGTACAAAGTTTGCACCGATTCCCTGTAAACCGTGAGGTGCGGGAAGTCCGCCACGCAAAACGGGGGAATCTTTGGGTTCAACAGCAATAACCTTTGTAAGTTTATTAAATGCTTTAAGAGTTTCACCAACACCCGTAAGTGTACCGCCTGTGCCTACACCTGCAACAAAATAGTCAACATGACCGTAGGTATCGTGCAGTATTTCCTGTGCAGTAGTGATTTTGTGAATGTTGGGATTGGCAGGATTTGAAAACTGTGAGGGGATATATGCGTTTTTGTATGATGCGGCAAGCTCATTTGCTTTGTCTATTGCACCCTGCATACCCTTTTCTTTGGGCGTCAGTACAAGCTGGGCGGAAAGTGCTTTAAGGAGCTTCATTCTTTCCTGTGACATGTTTTCGGGCATTGTAAGAATGAGCTTATACCCCTTGATAAGTGCAACATAAGCAAGACCTATACCCGTATTTCCGCTTGTTGGCTCGATGATAACGGAATCCGGAGTTAAAAGACCTTTGTTTTCCGCATCTTCAATCATTGAAAGAGCAACTCTGTCTTTTGCACTGCCAAGAGGATTAAAATACTCAAGTTTTGCAAGAATGTTGCCGTAAAGACCGCAACCTGACATAAATCTGTTCATTTTGAGCATAGGAGTTTTACCTATAAGCTGAGTAAGATCCTGTGCGATATACTCTTTTGGCTTGAATCCGAAACCGTAAGTAAATTCTTTCATAATTAACACCTCAATTAAGGATATTGTACCACATTTATTAATAATATACAATAATTAATTAATAATAATGTTCAATTTTATTACTTTACTAATTGCTGAAAATATGGTATGATAATTTAGAACGGAGAGAGCTTTTTATGAGTAAATGGAGTGTTAAAAAATTAACATTTTTCGCCGTACTTTCGGCGGTTGTTTTATTGCTTGCAATCGTGATTTATGACGGAGTGAAAAACAGTAACAATACCTCGTTTACGGCTTATGTTATGGGCTCGCAGATGACGGGAAATCTTTACGGCACAAATGACCACTCTGTCGGTACTGAAATTATCTCCGCCGTTCAGAAAGAGGAAGATGAATATATATCAAAATATAAAGAAACATCTGAAATTTATAAATTGAATGCAAACGGTAATACGGAGCTGTCGGAGCATACTGCTGAAATAATAAGCAAATCTTTGACGGTTGCTGAAGACAGCGGCGGTGCATTTGACATAACTGTAGGAGCTCTTTCCGAATTATGGAATTTTGATAATTATACACAAAGTATTCCCGATGAAAAATCAATTTTCAACGCTTTGCAGACCTGTAATTATGAAAAAGTTGTTGTATCAGAACGGAAAGTGACTCTCGGTGAGGGACAGCAGATTGATTTGGGTGCAGTGGGTAAAGGAATTGCCTGTGATGATGCACTTGTTGTGCTTGAAAACAGTAAAGTAAGTTCGGCTGTTATCTCTGTGGGCGGTACTGTTCTCACTTACGGTGAAAATCCCGACGGTGATTATTGGACTGTGGGTATCCGTTCACCCGAAAAGGATGATTCTTCCGTTTTTATGAAGCTTAAAATCGACGGAACTGCATTCGTTTCTACATCAGGCAGTTACGAAAAATATTTTGAAAAAGACGGCAAAATCTATCATCATATACTTTCAACAAAAACAGGTTATCCTGTAGAAAATGGACTTATCAGCGTTACTATTATTGCAGACAGCGGTCTTGTTGCGGATGCTCTTTCAACTGCCTGTTTTGCATTGGGAATTGAAAAATCCTATTCTCTGCTTGAAAAATATAATGCCGATGCGGTGTTTGTTTGTGATGACGGCAGAGTATATATAACCGAAAATTATTTTGATAAATACGAAATCACGGACGGCTATGAATGTTACGCTTATGAAGAAGAATTTGAAGAATATACCTCTGTTTCATCGAAGTGATTTATTGCTTATCGCTTTTATTATGATTGTTGCGGCTGTAATTTTTTTTGTCAGTACATTTTCACCGGACGGAAAAACAGCAGTTGTAACACTTGACGGCGAAAGGGTGACAACAATCAATCTTGAATCGGCAAAAAATGAAACGTTTGCCGTAGGTGATGTTTTCATTGAGGTAAAAGACGGCTGTGTCAGCATTACAGACAGCGATTGCCCTGATAAAACCTGTGTTAAAACAGGTGAACTGTCAAAAATCGGTGATGTATCGGTCTGCGTGCCTAACAGGGTTTGTGTTGAAATCATCGGTGAGAGTGCAGACGGTGTTGATATTTTGTCTTATTGAGGTTTGATATGAAATCAAAAAGTAAAAGTGTTACCCAGAGAACGGCGTTAGACGGTATACTTGCGGCAATTGCACTTGTGCTTGCCTTTTTTGAAAATATGATTCCCGACGTGGCATTTCTTCCGCCGGGAGCAAAATTAGGTCTTGCAAATGTGGCTGTGATGTTTTGCGTGCTTGTGGTAGGTATCGGTGACGGATTTGCTCTTGTGCTTATAAAATCGGTTTTCGTTTTCCTTACAAGAGGTGCATCGTCATTTTTTATGAGTATATCGGGCGGTCTGTGCAGTTTTACGGTGTTGGTGCTTGTTATTGTGATTTCAAAAAAGATAAATAAATCATTTTCATATATTTTTATGTCCGTAATTTGTGCAGTCGTTCATAATGTTGGACAAACGGTTACGGCAAGCGTTTATATGGGTACAAATCTTATAAAAGCGTATCTGCCCGTATTGTTGATATTCGGATTATTATCAGGTATTATTACAGGTATAATTTTAAAAACCGTAATGCCTGTTGTTTTAAAAATAAATTTCTTTAAGGATTGGGGTTGAATAAATGAGCTCAATAATAACCGACGGTATTCTTAAAGCCGTCAAGCAGGTCAGAGGCGGTGTTGCCGTTGACCATCATAAGCTCACTAAAAATATGCCTGTTGTGAGGATTACGCCGCCTGATACGGTAACACTTCCCATGCAACAGCATATCGGTGCACCCTGTACACCTACCGTAAAGGTGGGTGACCACGTTGATGTGGGACAGGTTATAGGTGACAGCGATAAATTCGTAAGTGCACCCATTCATGCGTCTGTTTCGGGTAAAGTAACGGCTGTTTCTGAAGTAAAGGTTGCAAGCGGAAAGCTCGTGCCTGCCGTAACCATCGAAAACGACGGGGAAATGACTCTTTTTGAGGGTATCAAGCCTCCGAAAGTAGATACAAAAGAGGATTTGCTCAAGGCTATCAGAAATTCAGGTCTTGTAGGTCTTGGCGGTGCAGGTTTCCCCTCTCACGTTAAGTTCAATATTCCCGACAACAAGAGCGTTGATACCCTTATCATCAATGCGGCGGAATGTGAGCCTTACATAACTGTTGACTACCGTGAATGTATGGAAAATTCATGGAATATTTACGGCGGCGTTTATGCTCTTGTTGAGCTTTTAGGTTTTAAGAACGTTATTATTGCGGTTGAAGATAACAAACCCGATGCTATTGCAGAGCTTAAAAAGATTGCAGATAAGGATAATGACCACGGTAATATCGTTAAGGTTATGACTCTTAAATCAAAATATCCTCAGGGTGCTGAAAAGATGATGGTGCGTTCAACCACAGGCAGAAAAGTGCCGCCGGGAAAGCTCCCTGCTGACGTGGGATGTGTTGTTGCAAACGTTGCATCCGTGGCGTTTATTTACAGGCATCTTCGTACAGGCAGACCTCTTATCAGCCGTTCACTTACAGTAAGCGGCTCTGCTATAGCAAATCCCATGAATGTAAGAGTTCCTGTTGGTATTGAGGCTTCAAAGGTTATTGATTTCTGCGGCGGATTTAAAGAAGAGCCTGCAAAAATTATCGCAGGCGGTCCAATGATGGGTACTGCTCTTATCGATACACAGGTTCCCATTCTTAAAAGCAACAATGCTCTGCTTGCTTTTACTGAGGCGGAGGCAAGACCTAAAAAAGAAAGAGCTTGTATTCATTGTGGCAGATGTGCTGATGCCTGCCCCATGAGTCTTATTCCCACCGATATTGAAAAACACGCATTAAGAAAAGATGCGTCTGCTCTTATTAAGTCGGGTATCGGTGTTTGTATGGAATGCGGAAGCTGTGCATTCTCCTGTCCTGCATCAAAACCCCTTGTGCAGTATATGAGATTGGCAAAAGAAGTTGTAAGAGAGGCTGGTGCAAAATAATGAAAAAACTTATAGTAAGTGCATCTCCTCATGCACGCTCAAGCGAAACCGTTACCGGTATAATGCTTGATGTTATTATTGCACTTGTTCCCGCACTTGTATGTTCGGTGGTTATTTTCGGTTTCAGAAGTTTGCTTATAACTGCCGTATGTGTTGGCTGTTGCGTACTGTTTGAATACCTATCAAGAAAAATCATGAAAAGGGACAACACCATAAGTGATTTGAGTGCTGTTGTAACAGGTATGCTCCTTGCATTTAATATGCCTGTTTCCATTCCATTATGGATGTGCGTTGTAGGCTGTTTCTTTGCAATAGTTGTTGTAAAACAGTTCTTCGGCGGTATAGGTCAGAATTTTGTGAATCCTGCAATCGGCGGCAGAATAGCAATGCTGGTTTCATTCTCATCTGCCATGACAAATTGGACAGAGCCCATGTCTTGGCTTAACGGTGTGGATGCAGTATCAACCGCAACACCTCTTTCGGTTTTAAAGGATTTTGCAGGTGAAATATCTTCAGATTTGCCTTCGTTGTGGCATATGTTTTTGGGTTTAAGAGAAGGCAGCTTAGGTGAGGTAAGTGCTGTTGCAATCCTTATCGGCGGATTATATCTTTTTGTAAGAAGAGTTATAAAGCCCATAATTCCTCTTTGCTTTGTAGGCACCGTTGCAGTTGTTATGCTTATTGCAGGTAAAGGCGACTTTACATATATGGCATATCAGCTTTTAAGCGGTGGCTTGATGCTCGGTGCATTTTTCATGGCAACAGACTACGCAACAAGTCCCGTTACAAATTGGGGTAAGGTTATTTTCGGTATAGGCTGCGGTGTTGTAACCTGTGTTATAAGACTGTTTGCAAATCTGCCCGAGGGTGTTTCTTATGCGATTATTCTTATGAATATTCTTGTTCCGCATATTGAATCTTTTACAAGACCCAAGCCTTTCGGCACGGTTAAAGAAAAGAAAGTTAAGGAGGAAAAAGCTGTATGAGTAAGAGCAAATTTTCTCCTAAAGAGATATTGATTCCTACTGTTGTATTGCTTGTTATCTGTATTGTTGCATCTGCTTTGCTTGCAGGTACGAATATGCTTACAAAAGATAAAATTGCAGCTATCAATGCGGAAACTAAGGCAAAAGCTATGCAGACTGTTATGCCGGATGCAGTATCGTTCGGTGACAATATCGTTACATCCGATTCACTTGAATATGCTCAATCACTTGATGTAAACGGCAACATAATCGGTTATGCATTTACCTGTGTTGTAACAGGCTACGGCGGAGATGTGCAGGTTATGGTCGGACTCAATACAGACGGCAGTGTTAATAAGGTTACTATTATTGCCGCTGATGATGAAACTCCCGGTCTTGGTCAGAATGTAAAGAAAGACAGTTTTCTTGACCAGTTTGTCGGTAAAATCGGTGAGTTGACAGTTGTAAAAAATGCTGTATCTTCTGATAATGAAATTCAGGCTGTTACAAGTGCAACAATTACATCAAAAGCCGTTACAAAAGCCGTAAATATGGCTGTTGAATATTTCAATGCCAATCTTTTGAAGGGAGGAAATGCAAATGGCTGAGAAAAAATCTCTCGGTAAGGAATTTACCAAAGGTCTTATTAAAGAGAATCCTGTTTTAAGGCTTGTTCTCGGCACTTGTCCCACACTTGCTGTTACAACCTCCGTAACAAATGCAATCGGTATGGGTGTTGCGGCTACAATAGTTCTTGTATGCTCTAATATTGCAATTTCCGCACTTCGCAAAATTATTCCTTCAAAGGTCAGAATCCCCGCATTTATTGTTGTTATTGCAGCCTTTGTTACAGTTGTTCAGATGCTCGTAAAAGCCTTTGTTCCGGCTCTTGATACGGCTCTGGGTGCATTTTTACCACTTATAGTTGTTAACTGTATAATTCTCGGCAGAGCTGAAGCATTTGCAAGCAAAAATACAGTTCTGTATTCCGCTGTTGACGGTCTTGGTATGGGTATCGGCTTTACTGCGGCACTCTGTTTGATGGGAACTGTCCGTGAAATTCTCGGTGCAGGTACATGGTTTGCAGGTATTCAGGATTTGCTTGTGCTTTTCGGTGACAATGTGCTCGGTGGTTGGAACGGATTTGATTTTAATTCGGGACTTGAAACAATCGGTCTTTCATCAATCACATTCTTCATTCTTCCTGCAGGAGGTTTTTTCGTTTTCGGCATACTTATAGCTCTTGCAAATAAAATTGCCGCAGGAAAAGGCAAGCCCAAAGCGGAGCTTACGGGATGTTCACACTGTCCTATGGCTCATTCCTGTACAATGGTGCTTGAAGGTAAGGATGGCTGTAACTCAGAAACAAAGGAGGCGGCAGTATGAAATATATGATTGCACTCCTCGTAATGGGACTTTTAACAAATAACTTTGTTCTTTCAAAATTCTACGGAATCTGCCCGTTTTTGGGTGTTTCTAAAAAACTCAATACTGCGGTAGGTATGAGTGCGGCTGTTATCGTAGTTATGCTTATGGCAACGGCTGTAACATATCCCATAAACACTTTACTTATCAACAACGACCTTGAATATTTACAGACTGTTGTATTTATTCTCGTTATCGCGGCTCTTGTGCAGATGGTTGAGGTCATACTTAAAAAGTTTATGCCGCCTCTGTATAATGCATTGGGTATATATCTTCCTCTTATAACCACAAACTGTGCAGTTCTTGGCGTTGTAATTCTTAATGTTGACAACGGTTATACTTTCTGGCAGTCAATGGTAAACTCTCTTGGTGCAGGTCTTGGTTTTATGCTTGCCATGGTGCTGTTTGCAGGCGTAAGAAAGAAAATGGAGGACTGTGATGTTCCCGAATTTTTACAGGGACTTCCCATTACTCTTATTGCCGCATCTCTCGTTTCCCTGTCATTCCTCGGTTTTGCAGGAATTGTCGAGGGTATGGGACTTATGTAAGGAGGACGGAATATGAACAGTATTTTATTGGCGGTCCTCATAGTAGGAATTATAGGTCTTGTGTGCGGTATTGCACTTGCTATCGCATCAATTGTTTTTGCCGTACCTGTTGACGAAAAAGCAGAAGCAATTACGGAAATGCTCCCCGGAGCAAACTGCGGAGCTTGCGGATACAACGGTTGTGCAGGTTATGCATCAGCTCTTTCAAAGGGAGAGGTCACGAATACTGCATTGTGTAATCCCGGAGGTAGTGAAGTATCCAAGCAGATTGCTGAATATTTAGGTCTTGCGGCAGGTGAAGTTGCTCCAATGGCGGCGGTTGTACTTTGTCAGGGACATTCTGCAAATGCAAGCACAAAAATGGAATACAGCGGTGTTGAAAGCTGTAAAATGGCATCACAGCTTTTCGGCGGTCCTAAGGATTGTGTTTACGGTTGCTTAGGTTTGGGTGATTGCGTAAAGAAATGTCCGTATAATGCAATTCATATCTGTGACGGCGTTGCAAGAATTAATCCCGAACTTTGCAAAGCCTGTAAGATGTGTATTTCAGCTTGTCCAAAAGGACTTATTGAGCTTATGCCGCTTCATAAAACAAGAGCAGCGGTGCTTTGTAAAAATCAGGATAAAGGCGTGCTTGCAAGAAAAGAGTGCAAGGCGGCTTGTATAGGCTGTATGAAATGTGCAAAGGTGTGCGAAGCAGAAGCAATAACAGTTGTTCATTTCAATGCTCATGTTGATACTGAAAAGTGTACCGGTTGCGGCAAATGCGAAGAAGCCTGCCCCGTAAAATGTATTGATATATTGACTTTGAAATAAAAATTTTTCCCGACAGTTCATCTGTCGGGAATTTTGTTTGCAATGTTGATTTGATAAAGTAAGTAATTTGACATATACTGAATCAGAAGCAGTTTTCTCCCAACAAAAAAAGAAATACGCCTAATTTAATATTTTAATGGGAGAAAAAATCCATAAAGCTTGATTAATCGCCCAAAATGTGATATGATATATGTGATTTATAATATAAATAGGTGATTGTTATGAGAAACTTCGATTATTCTCTGTTAAAAAATAAATGCTGGGACAGTGAAATACTTTCGCTTGTTGCTCAAATTCATGAATATAAGGGTAAACAGGAATTGTATTTAAGGCAAAAGCCCGCTGTGCTTGACAGATTGGTTAATGTTGCAAAAATACAAAGTACGCAAGCATCCAATGAGATTGAAGGCATAGTTACAACCGATAACCGACTCAAACAGCTTTGTGCAGATAAAACTACACCGAAAAACCGTGACGAATGGGAAATTATGGGCTACCGAGAGGTGCTTAATACCATTCATGAAAATTATGAATATATCCCTGTCCGATCTAACTATATTTTGCAACTGCATCGTGACCTTTATAAATACTCTGAAAAAGGAACGGGCGGTTTGTTTAAAAATACACAGAATTATGTCAGTAAAGAAGACGGAAACGGCAATAAGTTTATTTTATTTACACCTCTTGCACCCTATGAGACATCCGAAGCGATTGACATGATATGCAACAGCTATAACAGTGTTATTGCTTCGCAGGAAATTGAACCTCTGATTCTTATTCCTGTTTTTATCCATGATTTTTTGTGTATACATCCGTTCAATGACGGCAACGGAAGAATGAGCCGTCTGCTTACTACACTTTTGCTGTATCGGACGGATTATATAGTTGGTAAATATGTTTCATTGGAAAATAAAATTGCAAAAAATAAAAAACTGTATTATGATGCACTTGAAGAATGTCAACATGGCTGGCACCAAGGCGAAGAAGATATAACACCTTTTATAAAATATCTGCTGAGAATAATTCTTGCCGCATACCGTGATTTTGAGGAGCGTGTTCTGTTAATGGATGAAAAACTGCCTGCATTGGAATTGGTTCGCAGAGCAGCATACGGAAAAATAGGTAAATTTACAAAGAGAGATATTATGGAGCTGTGTCCGTCGGTCGGCAAGGCATCTGTTGAAAATGCACTGAAACAGCTTGTTGACGGCGGAGAGCTGAAAAGACACGGCGAAGGACGGGCAACATTCTATACAAGAAATGATATTTTTTAAATTTATATGACTGTCGAAAAAAACGGCAGTCATTTTTACTAACCTCACAAGTTATTGTAAATATGTGTTATGTAAATTATAATATTTTCAGGAGGTGTTGATATGATTGACAACAAAACAGTAGGCAGACAGATTGCTGTTTTGCGTAATGCAAAGCAAATGACCCAAGCTCAATTAGGCGAAAGACTGAATATATCCTATCAGGCGGTGAGCAAGTGGGAGAGAGGTGAAACTCTGCCTGATGTTGCAATTTTGCCTGAGCTTGCGGATATTCTTGAAACAACAGTAGACAATATCCTGTGTGTACACCGTGTGGCATATAGAGGCGTAGTTAAAGTAGAAAATATGATTGAAGGCTTGAACTGCCTTAAACGCACAGGGGAGCTATTGGGTAAGGAAAATATAATATATCTTTCGGCTATTCAAGGCATTAACGAGAGCATGAACACGGATATTCAAGCAGCTTTTAACGATGATTATGCCTTTGAAGCCTTTGTTGCAGAGGCGGTGATACAGAACCTCTCAGCAGGAATGTACGTTGATGTTACTGATGTGAAAAGACATTTTAAACATAGCCGGTTCGCAGATATCGTATGTGATTACGCAAAAAAATACAATATTGTATAAGAAAACTTGTTTCTGTGTAACAAACAGTTGGGCACCTTGAGATTTCGAGGTGCCCTGTTGCTATTCATTAAAAAATAATTTAAAGTCAGATACTTTATGCCCAGAGTGAATAAAGTATTCATCTGAAATCAAACAATTCTTTTTCTGTTATATCGAGTTTGTCGCAGATTTTAAAAATCAAATCCAATGACGGTGCGTTTGTGCCTAATTCAATGCCACTTATGTGACTTCTGTCAATATCAAGAGCTTCTGCTAATGTAATTTGGGTAAAATTTCTATCTTTTCTGTAATATGCAATATTTAAACCTAATTTTCTGTACTTGTCAGAATATTGATAATCCATAACAACAATCCCCCACATGATTTATATGAGTATTGTATGTTGAAAAATAAATTATATAAACCTAATGAAAAAGTACAAAATGCTATTTACAGTAGACATTTTAGGTGTTACAATGGTATTAAGAAAAATATCATAAAGGGATTACATCATGGATTGCAAAAACAATTACTGTTATTATTGGAAAGATGATAGCTGTGAGTTTCAGGAATTTTCGGAGCAATATTTAGGTAAGCGTTATGATTGTTATTATGATTTTGAAGAACAGTTGATAAAAAACAGGAACAACCTGCAGTATTGATATGATGTATATAAAGGAGCTGTGTTTCAGCTCCTTTTTCAATTAAACTAATTACTTAATAAGTGTTTCAAAGTCGATAATTTCTATATTATCATAAATTTTACCTGCTTCTTCAAATGCACACAAAAGCCAGTCTTTATGATGACAGTCGGATGTCATTATGAATTTTCCGCCGTTTGCTACAATAAAATCTGCGATTTCCTTGCGGGGATAGGGTGTTTTTCTTGCACCTCTTGAGATTGCACCTGTGTTTATTTCAAAGGGGATACCCATTTTGATAAGGTGCAAAGCCGCATCTTGCCACGCTCTGACATATCGAGGAGCTTTTTCGTCAAAAAGCTCGTAGTTTTCGTTGAATTTTGTTACAAGGTCAAAGTGTGCAATAAATCCTATCTCTTTCATGTCTGCAATTTTTTTGACTGTTTCGTAGTAAGCTTCGCAGTATGAAAGCATATCTCCTCCGAAATATTTTACGGCATCTTCCGTCTGTTCTTTTGCACTGCCGTCAACGGTAAGATAGTTACCGTCTTTTTCGATATAGTGTACCGCACCGATAAAGTAATCAAAGCCATTTTTATCCATATCAGAAAATACATCCAATTCGCTGCCGCAGTAGATGTTGATTTTGTCTTTGTATTTTTCTTTCAGGGCGTTTATTTCCTGCTGATACTGTGCAATATTTTCTTTTTTAATGCAGTATGAAAGGTCTATTGATGTGTAAGAATGAGTGGAAAATCCGATAGCGTGCATATTGTTGCTTATCGCAGACAGCACCATTTCCTCGGGCGTGTGTTTGCCGTCGCAGTAGGTTGTGTGGGTGTGAAAATTAGATTTTATCATAGTATATCCTCATTAAAACAGCCGACTTTTTTACAGTCGGCTGAAATTTAGTTGTGAAGTTTTAGCTTCCGAATGTGCTTGACATATCGGCTGCAACTGTTTCTTCAACATTTGTTTTTGCCTTAGATGTTGCTCTTCTCTTGTTAAGCTCTTCAAGGTAAAGGTCTTCGTCAAGAGGAAGCTCGATTGTCTTATCAAGCCATGCAGAAAGGTAAGCTGCGTTACAAAGTGTAAGTCCGTTTATACCCTCTGCACCCTCTGCAACAAGGGGAGTGCCGTGAAGAATGTGTGCGGCAAATGCGTTTGTAACGCCTGAATGTTGTTCGTTCATGCCGTCAGTTTCAACATCAACCTTTGTTGCTTCAATTTTCTTAAAGCCGTCACCGTCCATGTATGTATATTCGGAGATTTTTTCATTAAGCTCGTGAACTTCAAGAGTGCTTGCAGTACAAACGATTTTTGCCTTATCGAGAGTGATTTCAAAACGGTTGTCACCGGGGCAATCACCTGTTGTGGTGATGAATACGCCTGTTGCACCATTGGGGTATTCGGCGTAAATCGTTACATCGTCTTCAACCTCAATATCGTGCCATTTTCCGTTGTGACAGAAAGCTCTGATTTTTGAAGGCATACCGCAAATCCATTGCCACAGGTCAAGATTGTGAGGTGCCTGGTTCATAAGAACGCCGCCGCCTTCGCCGTCCCATGTTGCACGCCATCCGCCGGAGTTGTAGTAGCCCTGTGTACGGTACCAGTCTGTGATAATCCAGTTTGTTCTTCTGATTTCACCGTAAATACCGCTTTCAACAAGCTCTTTAACCTTACGGTAGATGTGATTTGTTCTTTGATTGAACATAATTGCGTATGTTTTATCCTGTGTTGCAACAAATTCGTTAAGCTCTCTTACATTTTTTGTGTAAACGCCTGCGGGCTTTTCGCAAAGAACGTGAATGCCCGCTTTAAGTGCCTGTTCAGCGAGAACGGGATGCAGATAGTGAGGTGTTGCGATGATTATTGCATCAACAAGACCGCTTGCAAATAAATCGTCTGTGCTTAAAAATGTTTTAACACCGGGAACCTGCTCAACTGCATAGTCAAGTCTGTCCTGCTTTACATCACATACGGCAACAAGCTCCATTTCTTTGATTTTGCCGTCGTTGTACATTTTAATGTGGGATGAACCCATGTTACCAATACCGATTATGGCATATTTAAGTTTTTCTGACATAATTCATATCTCCTTTTATAAACATTAATTTAGCTAAGAGAAAATTAAATGGTATGCACCGTAGGGAGCGACGCCCTCGTCGCTCCGATTGATGAAAATGTACCATTTTCATCAATTCAAAAGCATTAATATTGTGCGTGTTCGATTGCAATAATCAAAATCGCAGATTTTGATTATTCGGAGCGACGAGGGCGTCGCTCCCTACATTTATCGAATTAACATTGTGCTAAATTATTTTACCAAATTGTCTTTTCCTCAATATCCTTAACTGCAAGTGCAATAAAGTCGTCAACAGAAATTGCACCCTGATCGCCGAAGCCTCTCTTTCTTACGGAAAGTGTGCCATCTTCTGCTTCCTTGTCACCGACAACAAGCATATAAGGAATCTTTTCCATCTGTGCACTGCGGATTTTGTAGCCTGTTTTTTCGCTTCTGTCGTCAACAGTAACTCTCATGCCGAGAGCTTCAAGCTTTGCTTTTACCTCGTAGCAGTAGTCAAGATGTCTGTCAGCAATAGGCAGGAAACGAATCTGTTCGGGAGCGAGCCACAAGGGGAATGCACCTGCGTATTTTTCGATAAGCAGAGCAAGTGTTCTCTCATAGCAACCGATTGATGTTCTGTGGATGATATAGGGATTCTTCTTTGTGCCGTCACGGTCAACATATTCCATACCAAATTTTTCAGCAAGCATCTGGTCAATCTGAATTGTGATAAGAGTATCTTCCTTGCCGTAAACATTCTTAATCTGAATATCAAGCTTAGGACCGTAGAAAGCAGCTTCGCCGATGCCGATTTTATATTCGATTCCGATATCGTCGAGAATTTCTTTCATCATACCCTGAGCTTCGTCCCACTGTTCGGGAGTACCGATGTACTTCTCTGTATCTTCGGGATCCCACTGTGAGAAACGGTATGAAACATCTTCATAAAGACCTAATGTTTTAAGCATGAAGATGCAAAGGTCAAGACATCTCTTGAATTCATCTGCAAGCTGTTCGGGAAGACACATAAGATGTCCCTCGGAAATTGTGAACTGACGTACACGGATAAGGCCGTGCATTTCACCTGATGCTTCGTTTCTGAAAAGAGTTGATGTTTCAGCCAATCTCATAGGTAAATCACGGTAAGATCTTGCTCTGTTAAGATATGCCTGATACTGGAAAGGACAGGTCATGGGACGAAGTGCAAATACTTCATCATCCTTTTCTTCATCACCGAGAACGAACATACCGTCTTTGTAATGATCCCAATGTCCTGAAATCTTGTAAAGGTCACTCTTTGCCATAAGAGGAGTTTTTGTACGAACCCAGCCTCTTCTTGCTTCTTCGT
>CAZBVV010000003.1:0-46938 GCA_964495345.1 uncultured Eubacteriales bacterium | reverse complement strand
AATCGTATCCCATTCCTCGGCAGGCGGCATAGCTTACACGGAAAACCGTACCTGCTGTCTTTAGAACAGCTTATATATACTAACACAAATTTATGCTTGTGTCAATACCTTAATTAATTATTCTTCTGTCGCAGCGGAAACAACAACCTTGTTGGGGTTAACACGTACACCGGGACCCATTGTTGAAGCAACAACACATGAACGGATGTACTGACCCTTAGCTGCTGCGGGTTTAGCCTTTACGATAGCTTCAAGAAGAGTAGCGAAGTTTTCGCCAAGCTTCTCTGCACCAAAAGATGCTTTACCGATAGGACAGTGAATAATGTTTGTTTTGTCAAGACGGTACTCAATCTTACCTGCCTTAGCTTCTGTAACAGCCTTAGCAACGTCGGGAGTAACTGTACCTGCCTTGGGGCTGGGCATAAGACCACGGGGACCGAGGACTTTACCGAGACGGCCTACAAGACCCATCATATTGGGAGCTGCGATTGCAACATCGAAATCCATAAAGCCTTCGCCCTGAATTCTTGCAACAAGGTCTTCTGCACCGACAACTTCAGCACCTGCTGCTACTGCAGCATCTGCTTCTGCACCTTTTGCGAAAACTGCAACTCTTACGTTTTTACCTGTTCCGTTAGGAAGAACAACTGCACCTCTGACCTGCTGATCTGCATGACGTGAGTCAACGCCAAGACGAACATGAACTTCTACAGTTTCATCGAACTTTGCTGTTGCTGTCTTGCAAGCAAGATCAAGAGCTTCGTTGGGATCATAAAGTTTTGTTGAATCGACGAGCTTTACGCTGTCAACATATTTCTTACCGTGTTTCATTCTCTGTTACCTCCGCTTAGTCAGCAACTACAACGCCCATGCTGCGAGCTGTACCTGCTATCATACTCATAGCGGCTTCAACACTTGCTGCGTTAAGGTCGGGCATTTTCTGCTCTGCGATTTTTCTGATCTGCTCACTTGTGATTGTAGCAACCTTTGTCTTGTTGGGAACACCGGAGCCACTCTCAATGCCGCAAGCTTTCTTGATAAGAACTGCTGCGGGAGGAGTCTTTGTGATGAATGAGAAGGAACGGTCTGCGTATACAGTAATAACAACGGGGATAATAAGACCCATATCATTCTTTGTACGCTCATTGAATTCCTTTGTGAATGCCATGATGTTGACACCGTGCTGACCGAGAGCAGGGCCAACAGGGGGAGCCGGTGTTGCTTTGCCGGCAGGGATCTGAAGCTTAATGTAGCCTGTAACTTTCTGTGCCATAACTGCACCTCCAAATAAAATGTGGTAGTGGCGGAGTGAGTATATCTCTCCTCCCACAGGATAATAAGAATTACCCTATAATAAGCGGGCATTGCCGCACATTACCAAAAAATAAATTAAAACGATTGATTACGCACGGGTGATTTCGTGTGCACTGATTTCAGCAGTAACGCCGGGCATGGTAAGCAAAGATACCTTAATAATGCCGTTTTCTGCATCAATCTCGCTGACTATACCCATATGACCTTCGAACTTTGAAGGAGGAAGAATTGTAACCGTATCACCGATATTAAATTCGATTTTTACAACAGCTTTTTCAATTCCGTACATCTTGATATCTTCATCATCAAGAGGAGTCGGAACTCCGTCGGGACCGACAAAAAACGCATTACCTGCATCTTTTACAATCTGCCATGCAAAATCGGAAATTTTGGGTTCTGTGATAATCTGTTTGTTACCGTCCCTGCCTATAATCTCAATCTCGCTGAGAGTTGTTTTTGCATAGATAAAAACATAACAGGGGAACTTCTTATTTTCAACGATTCTGAATTCAACCTTATTTTCTTTGATGTAACCGTTGTCGTCGCACTCTTTTGTTACGACCTTAAATTTGCGGAAACCGGCCTTTTCTTTCTTACCGCCGTCCAATGAGAACACGGAATTTGCCTCTGCCGCAACTGCATCGCTCATAGCTTTGATACGAGCATCAATTTCTTCTGTCCAAACGGATTCATCATCAAACCATGTATCATCAATCTTAACGCTTCCGATGTCAATTTTACGCAAAAATCTCTTCCAGCCGTTTGCACCGATGGGTCTCCATTCACCGCCGGTACCTACTTTAATCTGAACCTCGCTGTCTGCAATAATCTTAACATCGAAAATTTCATCCTGCATCTTACGGTACTTAACGAGCTGTTCAATGTTTTTTGCAACCTTGCTCTCGTAATTGGTTCTGGTCTGTACTATGTACCA
Organism: uncultured Eubacteriales bacterium; assembly: GCA_964495345.1. Classification (GTDB taxonomy): domain Bacteria; phylum Bacillota; class Clostridia; order Oscillospirales; family Acutalibacteraceae; genus UBA1081. Next base: position 44,690 of record CAZBVV010000003.1, on the reverse strand, counting down.
ACTCGGATACCAGTTTGCATCTGCCATTTTAATCAAACCTCCGTAACACGCACTGATTTTTACTCTGTAGCATCTTCAGCGATATCTGATTCTGCTTCAGAACTGTCTTCTGCTTCAACAGATTCATCATCCTCAGTATCTACACTGTCGCTTACAGATGCTGTGATTGCATTCTGAATGCCTCTTATGCCTCTTGAGAAAGCAAAATCAACAATCCAAATGCCTGCACCTACAATAACAACAGTAACAAAAACGATAAGAGTATTCCTGAGAACAGTTTTTCTGTCGGGCCAGATAACTTTTTTACACGTACCCTTGAAATCCTTAAAGAACTTCTTGATAGCTTTGAACATACGCGTGAAAATGTTGCCCTCTTTTTTGGGCTTGCTCTGCTTAATACGCTCTTTTTTAGCTTTAAGAGCTTCCTTTTCAGCCTGTTTCTGAGCTTTTAAAGCCTCTTTGTCAGCCTGTTTCTTTTCATCAGCCACTTGAAGAATCTCCTTTCATAGTCGGATAAATCAAAAACCCGATTATTTAGTTTCCCTGTGAAGAGTGTGCTTCTTGCAGAATCTGCAATACTTATTCATCTCTAATCTGTCAGGTGTGTTCTTTTTATTCTTCATTGTGTTGTAATTGCGCTGCTTGCATTCTGTACAAGCAAGAGTAACCTTTACTCGCATGACGGCACCTCCTAATAATGTAGCCTCCCTCGTGAATATGGGGTGTGTATGTGCGAAAAAACGGCACACAAAAAAACAACCCCCTAAAGAGGTACAACCACTATACCATATATAACATCGAATGTCAAGTGTTTTTTTAAATCACTAATGCACAATTCGGCATCCGACAGTTTTTGTTTCATGTTGCAAATTGCATATAAACGATAATTTATCAAATTGATAATTGAAAGTTGAAAATGGAAAATTGATGAAAGGGTTTCACCCTTTAACCCATTATAATCCAAGCCGCAAAGCGGCTTCCACAATTTTCAACTTTCCATTTTCAATTTTACATTACAATAATTTATAGGCTCACGCCTATAAATTATTGTTTATAGAAAACATACTCTGCTAAACTTTTTACAAACATGGGAATAATTCTAAGTATGTTTACGAAATTAATAATATTGAAAGTAGGATTATATGAATTATTCTCATTTTCGGGAACGAAACGGACATTATCAAAGCTTATATCTGCGTTCTCACCTGAGAACAAAAACTGAATATCCGTTATATTACCCAGAATTTCATTTGATGATGGGATACCGATATCAACACCGTAAATATCAAGATTGTTAAGATTAATCTCAATCTCATACCACTTGCCGTCTGCGGGAATAACAGTTATTGAACCCACTGCTGAGTACCAACCTACCGCATTTGCATAAATCCGTGCAGAGTCAAAAATCACATCTTTACTGCCGTTATTACGGACATTGAATGTGATTGAGCCGTAATTGCTGTAATCATAGCCTTCATCATGGAATTTAACATTCTGCAATCCGGTTCTCACACCGAGAACAGGGCTTACACAAAAACTATCCGCAGAACCTGTTATATGAAGTCCCTTTTCCCCTTTGAATGATGATTCAGAGTCAAATGAGAGCTGTGCATTTTCACACTCCCAAGCGACATACTCCGCAGTATAGGCATCATCTTTAATATGCCATACGTTTTCATCATCACAGTCTGCCCACTGTTTCTCATACCAATAAGAGGCATCGGTAATCTTCTCTGTAACAAAGGGACTTACGGGCAAAGCTGTTTCTCCGTCTTTGCTTGAATAAAGATTTGAACGCATATTGCCCAATGAGTAGGCATAACTTGCCGAAACGGGAGCATCAATGTTTTCATTATATATAATAATGGTATTACTGTTTATAATTTCAGCATCAGCCTGTACATATACGCCGTCTGCACCGGCTATCGCAAAACCTCTTAATACAGAATCCGTGCAAATCAGTCCGTCACCCACATTATTGAATTGAACATAGATTTTACCGTCTTTAAGCTCCACATTCTTAACGGTTGCGGTTGTGTACACATCGTCTTCACCGTAAACGAGTCCTAATGCGGAAGCAGCCATACGCTCACCGATTTCCATTTTACATTCGGGATGAATTGAGCCTGCAACATCTATAAATGAAAGAGGCACATCATATACGGATACGACAGCTCTTGAATCAGCCTGCTGAGTCTGCATCTGTGCAAAGCCTATATTCATATCCACAAGGTCAATACCGTTATCTTCATGATAAGGGTATGACACGAGTTGTGTATATACAACGGGCAAACGACCGTTTTTAAACTCAAACAATTCCGTGTAAGACCTCTGCATAAGGTCAAACATACTTGCATACTGCTCGGGAGTTTTGCCTAATATAACATCACTTTCGCCCTGATACCAAATCATACCCGAAATACGAAAATGACGCAAAGCTTCAATTTTAAGGTTATAATTGGACGTCATGTCATAAAAAATACTGCGTTCGGATTCAACCCATACGGATTTTTCGTAATACTCCCCTGCACTAAGGAGAATATTTTTTACATCTGTATCTGAGTCAATAGCTTCACGGGAAATCCATGATGAAATAACAGTACCGCCCAACGGAACATTAAGAATACCTACGGGCATATCAAGCTCTTCCATCAAGGATGCGGCAAAGAAATACGCAACCGCACTTACATTGTAAATTGCGGCATTTTCACCTGTAACCCACTTTGCACCGGGGATATCCTGTTGAGGCTCACAAGGGACAAGCTGAGTTGAGCCTTTATACTCCGTAAGTCCCGGAACTAAAAGCACTCTTAACCATTGACTCAATTTTTCATTATTTTCGTACAAACCTGCACCGATTTTTTCCTGTGCAAGAGGATATTGCATATTACTTTGTCCGCTTGCAAGCCAAAGCTCACCGAAAACAACGTTTTCAAGAGTTTCAAACTCTGCACCGTTTACATAAAGAACGATACTGTATTCATCGTATCCGCCTGCGGGAGAATTGAATGAAACGGCAAATGTTCCGTTTGCGTCAGCAACAGTTTCTCCTTTAGAAACAAGATTGCCGTCTGCATCGTAAAGCTCTGCGGAAATTTTACTTCCCGTACTTGCTGTACCTGCAATAACAGCGTCCTCATTCTGTTTAAAAAGCATGCCGTCACCGTAAATACTGTAAAGTGACGCATCTGACGATGCAAATGCAAAGGAAGAAAAAGCCAAAAGCGTCGTAAGTACAAGAACTACTGAAATTATTTTCTTAAACATAAAAACAACTCCTATGCGGTTAAGTTTAATAAAATTATAAACCAATAACATCCAAAAATCAACAGATTAAGTTTAAACTTTCATTATTACCGCTGAATTTGCGTCTATATCAACGCAATATCGTGTTGCGTGCTGTCCTGTTATGCACATCGAACCGTGCCAACGGTCGGGCAGATAATATGTTATGGGATGTGGATTATTGTTTGCAATAACAAAAATTTTATCAACAGCACTGATGCGTTCGTAAGCCACACATCCCATTGTTGCAGAAACGGGCATAAATCTGCCGTTTTTAAGGCAGAACAGCTCTTTTCTCAGCTTGCCGAGATATTTAAACAATTCAAAAATTTCCGTTTTTTCTTTATCCCAAGGAAAAAAGGTTCTGTTAAACGGGTCTTTCAGTCCTTCCACAAGCATTTCATCACCGTAATAGATACATGGAACACCGGGAAGAGTATACTGAATGATAATTGCCTGTTTGAGCAGTTTTGCTGCCTTTTCAAACTGTTTTTCGCTGAGCCTCATGCGTGATTGCTTTTCTCTGCCTATTCCCTCACCGTCATGACCGCCCAATACGCTCAATATTCGTTCCGTATCGTGAGTACCCAGATGATTCATCAGACAGTCAAGCACTTGCGGAGGATAATTTTCGCAAACGGTCATAATACAATCCATAAATTCCTCTGCATTTGCGGTTTTCATAAAATTTATAATTGCTGACCTGAACGGATAATTCATTACGGAATCAAGCTCATCACCGAGAAGATACTTTCTTCTTCCGCCGTGGCTGATTTTATTGCTTGCATCCTCCCAGACCTCACCTAAAAGCAGTCCGTCGGGATTAACTCTTTTTACTGCAGTACGCAGTTTTACAATAAAACTGTCGGGCAACTCGTCTGCAACATCAAGACGAAAACCGTAGGCTCCCGCTTTCATCCATTTTTCAACAACTCCGCCCTCACCTGCTATGTAAGATGAAAAGCTTTCATCATCTTCATTTGTTTCGGGAAGAGTTCTTATACCCCACCACGACTCGTAATCATCGTTCCAATGCTTAAATTTAAACCAACTGCAATAGGGTGAATCCGGAGAATTGTACGCACCCACGCTGTCATACCTGTTATACATATTAAAATATATACTGTCTGCACCCGTATGACTGAAAACTCCGTCAAGAAGAATTTTTATACCCATTTCATCGGCAATCTTGCAAAGATGTGCAAAATCTTTTTCCGTTCCCAGAAGAGGGTCGATTTTGGTATAATCTGCCGTATCATAACGGTGGTTTGAATGGGATTCAAATATGGGATTGAGATAAATACAGGTTACGCCGAGCTCTTTAAGATAAGGCAGTTTTAATTCGATACCCTTTAAATCTCCGCCGAAAAAATCAACGTTCCATCTTCCGAATTTTTCATTTTCCTGCCATTCGGGTGTTTGAGAAAAATCGGAATGATAAACCCTGTCCTCGGGAACACTCTTCTTTTTTGTGCCCGAAGAATAAAAACGGTCGGGGAAAATCTGATACATCACTCCGCCCTTGAAATTATCGGGTGTTTTAAAATCGGGAGAATAAACTGTGTGCTGCCATTCGTTGCAGTCCTGTGAAAACAGTCCCATACCCTGTGAATGGTTAAAAATTCTGCCTCTGCCCCAAGGTGTATCATATTCAAAATGATAATAATATAATCCGGGCGTGCAAAATGTGTACTCAACACCCCACCATTCCGTTATATTGTCGGTGGATTTCCAATCGAGCTTTATAAGATTTTTATCATGTCCGTCAAGTCCTACGGCAAGATACACTCCCGTACATCCCATATCTCTGGGCATACGCACACAAAGCCACAGGGATTCCCCTGCGGCTGTGCTGCCGAATTTTGATTTGTGCCTTATGTCTCTTGAATTATAAGGAACGAAAGTCATAACTTATTTTGTACCCTTCGCTGATTTAGTATGCCAGATATCTCTTGCATAATCGTTAATTGAACGGTCTGCGGCAAAAATACCTGCACCTGCAATATTCATAAGTGCCATTTTGTTCCAGTTTCTTCTGTCACAGAACATCTGCTCAGCTTTTTTCTGCGCAACTCTGTAATCAGCAAAATCAGCAAGAACCATGTAGGGGTCGTGATTGATAATGCTTGCGGAAACCTCGGGGAACATTTTACCTTTTATGCCTGATGTATTAAGGAAATCAATAACCTTATGAAGCTCTGCATTATTATGATAGTATGTTGAAGGATTGTAGCTCTTTGTAAGCTGAGCAACCTCTGCCGTATTCATACCGAAAATGATGATATTGTCATCACCAACGGATTCATAAATTTCAACGTTTGCACCGTCCATTGTACCGAGTGTAACAGCACCGTTTATCATAAGTTTCATGTTACCAGTACCTGACGCCTCTTTACCTGCAAGAGAAATCTGCTCGGAAATATCTGCGGCGGGCATAAGCTTTTCTGCAGCAGTAACGTTATAATCCTCAACGTAAACAATTTTCATATATTTATTTACATCGGGGTCGTTGTTTACCATATCTGCAAGAGCACAGATGAAACTGATAATCTTTTTGGCAAGATAGTAACCGGGAGCAGCCTTTGCACCGAAAATGTAGGTATGAGGCACATAATTTCCGTTGGGGTTTTCTTTGATTTCAAGATATTTTGCAACGATGTTAAGAGCATTAAGATGCTGTCTCTTATACTCGTGTAAACGCTTTACCTGTACGTCAAAAATTGATTCGGGGTCAATGTCTATACCCTGTGTTTTCTTGATAAGTGCCGCAAACTGCTGTTTTTTAAGCTTTTTGATGCGTTCAATCTCTGCAAGAACCTTATCATCTTCGGCAAAAGCTCTGAGCTTTTCAAGCTCTGCACCTTCAAGAATAAATCCGTCACCTATAAGGCTTGTAAGATACTCGGTAAGCTCGGGGTTTGACTGACAAAGCCAACGTCTGTGAGCAATACCGTTTGTTACATTTTTAAACTTATCAGGTGTAAGTCTGTAATAATCATTGAACAGAGTATCTTTAAGAATCTGTGAATGAAGTGCAGAAACACCGTTAACGCTGTGACAAGCAGCTACGCACATATTAGCCATTCTTACTGCACCGTTGGAGATAATTGCTGTTCTTTCAACATAATCCGCATCAAATGTTGCGTTCCATACATAGCTTCTGAAGCGATTGTCAATCTCCTTGATAATCTCATAAACACGAGGAATGAGCTGTTTTACAAGGTCTTCGCTCCAACATTCAAGAGCCTCTTTAAGAACTGTATGGTTTGTATAAGCAACAGTTTTTGTAACAATGTTCCATGCGTCATCCCATCCGTAACCGCATTCGTCAAGCATGATTCTCATAAGTTCGGGAATTGCAAGTGTGGGATGTGTGTCGTTGATATGAATAGCAACCTTGTCACCAAAGTTATCAAGCGTGCCGTACTGACGAAGATGATGGTGAATAATATCCTGTATTGATGCGGAAACAAGGAAATACTGCTGTCTTAAACGCAAACTCTTACCCTCGGGATGATTATCTGAGGGATAAAGCACCTTGCTGATTACTTCTGCCATAGCGTTTCTTTCCATGGCTCTCATATAATCGCCCTGATTGAATAATTCCATGTCAAGACCGGGTTTCTTTGCAGACCAAAGACGAAGAACACTTACGCCTTTGCCGTCCTTACCTGCAACGAACATATCATAGGGAACGGCTTTGATTGATGTGTAGTCCTTCAACTCAACCTGATGATAATGAGTATCCCATATATCATGCACCCAGCCGCCGAAACAAACCTCAACGGCACTTTCCTCTCTGGGCATAAGCCACACATCACCGCCGGGAAGCCACTCATCGGGAAGCTCCGTCTGCCAACCGTCAATAAGCTTCTGTTTAAAAATGCCGTATTCGTAAAGAATTGAGTAACCTCTTGCGGGGTATTCCTGTGTTGCAAGACCGTCAAGATAGCAAGCGGCAAGTCTGCCAAGACCGCCGTTACCAAGACCTGCATCGGGCTCACAGTCATAAATCTTATCAATATTTACACCGAAATCTTTAAGTGCTGATGAAAAAGTCTTTTGAAGATTAAGATTAAAAAGGTTGTTTCTGAGCGAACGGCCCATAAGGAATTCCATTGAAAGGTAATAAACTCTTTTTGTGCCGGCTTTTTCTGCTCTTTTTGTGAAGTCTGCTCTGCCCTCACCCATCATTTCGCTGACAATCATAGCAACAGCACGGTAATACTGGTCATAGGAAGCATTCTCCGGTGTAACACCGAAAAAGTGAGAAAGCTTGTTTTCTATAAGCTGTTTTGCTTTTGCTTTAGAAAGTGAATAATTCATATTGTCCTCCGAACAAAAATATAGTTTGCCAATATCTTCAAATCATAAAATGATATAATAAGACATTTTGAATTTTTATTTTACATTATTTTTTAAAATAATGCAAGAGATAAGAATGATATTATTACACAAATATTCTGACTTTTTTGTGTAATTTATCTAAAAGACAATTAAAGGATTTCGCCATAAACATTATATTCAGAACTTTTACAAATTAATCAATATCTTGAGGATATATAATTTTTTATGTGACGGTTTTGAGTTTATCCGTAAGTGCCCGCAGGGCAAATCGGCGAGACATATAATATTTTTTTGCTTTATGGAAACGCAGTTTACTATAAAGAAAAAAAAGCGGCAAACCCGAAAGTCTGCCGCATATTTTTAAATTTAATTAACGGGAAAGATTAGCCTTCCTTTTTCTTGCTGAGTACGATGAATGCACCTGCTGCAAGTGCACATACTGCAAATGCTGCTGCTACACCGTTGTCACCTGTCTGAGGAACGCTGCCTGTGTTGTTACCTGCAGATGAACCTGTTGTTGTTTCGGGAGCTTTTGTTGTATCATCAGTACCGTTGTTGTCATCATCACCAACTACAGGTGCTTCTGTTGTATTTTCATCAACATTATTCTCAGTTGTTGTTTCATCGTTATCAACTACGGGATCTTCTGTGCCATTACTGTCACCGCCGGTAAGACCGCCGAGCATACTGCCGATATCAAGACCGCCGAGAATGTCTGTAAGACCACTCATATCAACGTTGCCGAGCAAATTAGTAATTGTGTCAGCATCAAGACCTTCAAAAAGGCTTGTGATAGCACTAATATCCATGCCGTCGAGCATATTTGTGATAGCACTGATATCCATACCTGCGAACATATCTGTAATGATAGAGGGATCAAAGTCAGCGTAAGCTGCTGAAATTTCACCTGACTGAGTATCTGCTGCAAAAGATGTTACGGATACGGAGAAAGCAAGAGCTAACGCCATAAGTACAGCTATAAATTTTTTCATAAAAAACAATCCTTTCGTATGTAAAAAGATAGACTCACTAATGAAAATATTTCATTACTTATGCTAATAATACTCCTTATTAATAAATTTGTCAATCGTTAAAACAAAATAAAAAATATTTCAGCAAAAACACAAGAAACGGATATCAATTTTTTAACTTTGCATACAAATTTAACAAATTTACAAAAAAAGAGCATATTATCTGTATATAAAAATAATACTATAAACGAACTGAAAAGTCAATGAAAACCAACAGAAATAACGGAGGATTTTTATGGAAACATTTGATAAAAAAGGTAAAAAGCAAGGCGGTCATTTTCCCAACAGCCAAAGAAAGATATGGAACAGCACAAACGGAGAAAATATAAGAAGCGACGTGCTGGGCAGTTACTCCGGCACGGATGATGCAGATGAAGAACCCGTACAAGATGCTGATGATTTGTAGCACTTGAATTATCCTGTATTATGATATATAATGTAATATATTTTATACAGGAGAAGATAGTATGGATATAAAAAAAATTATAACCGCTTTAACCGACGGCGAAGGTGTTTCCGGAAACGAGCATACCCTTACAAAAGCAGGCGAATTACTGTCCTGCTACACACAGGTACACCGTGACGGAATCGGCAACATTATCGGTACCGTGGGCGAGGGAAAAACTCACATCATGCTTGACGCCCACATTGACAGAATCGGACTCATTGTTACCTCTGTTGACGATTCGGGTTTTCTGCGTGTTGACAAATGCGGCGGATGCGATGCAAGAGTATTGAGTGCCGCAACAGTAACCGTATGGGGCAAAAAACAGATTTTCGGCGTAATTACAAGCACACCGCCCCACCTTGCAAGTGCAGAAGATTCATCAAAAGCCCCCTCATTTGACAGTATTTTCGTTGATACGGGTCTTAGCGAAGATGAACTGAAAAAAATCGTTTCCGTAGGTGACAGAATCACAGTTGATGCTCCTGTTATAAGCCTTACGGACAACATCATCTGCGGTTCGGCTCTTGATGACAGAATCGGTGTTGCCGCACTTTTAAGGGTTGCTGATATTATCAGCGAAGCAAAGCCCGACGTAAAGGTTACATTCATTTTTTCTGCTCAAGAGGAAACCACCGAGGCAGGTGCAAAAACAGGTGCTTTTGCAATCTCTCCCCATGAGGCTATTGCTGTTGACGTCAGTTTCGGCAACGCTCCCGGAATAAGTGATTCACAATGCGGAAAATTAGGTGAGGGCGGCATGATTTGCATTTCACCCTCACTCTCCAATGAAATGACAAACGAACTTATGCATATTGCAAACAAAAACGGCATTAAATATCAGACGGAGATTTGCCCCTCATCAACAGGCACAAATGCAGATGTTATCTCCGTTTCAAAATGCGGTGTAAAAACAGGTCTTGTGTCCATCCCTCTTCGTAATATGCACACACAGGCAGAGCTTGCAGATATTAATGACATTGAATCCGTTGCACAGATAATTGCATCATACATCATCGAAAAGGGGGATAATAAAAATGCTTGAAACCGTAAAAGAACTGAGCCTCATCAACGGAACATCCGGCAGAGAATATGCCGTAAGAGATTATATAATTTCAAAAATCCATGGTAAATGCGAATATAAAACCGATGCGTTAGGCAACCTTATCGCCTTTAAAAAAGGTAAAAAAGAGCCTAAAAACAAAATCATGCTCGATTCTCACATGGACGAAGTAGGCATTATTGCAACATATGTCAATTCCGACGGTACAATAAAATTCGGCACAGTTGGCGGAATCGACACAAAAGTAATACTCGGCAGACAGTTTGTTTTTGAAAACGGAGCTGTGGGCGTGGTTGGAGTTAAGCCCGTGCATCTTCTCTCTGCAGATGAAAAATCAAAAATTCCCTCTGCCGATTCACTTTATATAGACATAGGTGCATCATCAAAGGAAGAAGCCGAAAAAAGAGTCAAGCTTGGCGAAACTGCTGTTTTTGTGTCTGATTTTGTATCATTCGGCGACAACAAAATTAAGGGTAAGGCTCTTGACGACCGTGTAGGCTGTGCAATCCTCATTGATATGATAAATTCCGACCTTGAATATGACTGCTATTTCTCATTCTCCGTACAGGAAGAAATCGGTCTGAGAGGTGCAACAACCTCCGCTTTCGGCATAGCTCCCGATTACGCAATCGTGCTTGAAACGACAACCGCCGCCGACCTTATTGAGGTGCCCGACCACAAAAAAGTGTGCAAATTGGGTGAGGGTGCAACAGTTTCCTTTATGGACAGAAGTACTCTTTATTCAAAAGAGCTTTTTGACACCGCATTTAAAATTGCAGGTGAAAAAGGCATAAAAATTCAGCCAAAAACAGTTATTGCAGGCGGCAACAATGCAGGAGCAATCCACAAGGCAAGGTGCGGAATAAAAACGATAACCGTCAATACGCCATGCCGATATCTTCATTCCCCTTCATGCGTCTGCGACACAAATGATATAGAAAGTGTAAGAGCTTTAACCGAGGCTCTTACGGAGGTTTTTGCCAATGCTTAAACTGCTGACAGCAGACAGGACAGAGGAATTTCTTGAATTTTGCAACGATTATATTGAAGGTGCTGTGATTTTCACAAGGCTGAAAGCCTACGGAACAGACACAAATGATGTATTTTTTTGGTATACCGAAAATGAGGGAAAAATAAATGCAGTCTGCTCCATGTTTGATAGGATTTTTACATACTGTGCAGACGAAACAGCAGACGAAGAAGAAATTTTGCTATTTTCCGCATTTGCGGGTGCCGCTGAGCTTTCAAAAAAAGGTAAATATATTTTAAAGTTCAACACAAGGCAAAAAACGGGGACGGCAGAAGATATCACGGGAGAAAATTTAAAATCAGTTTTTGATGTTATTTTTGAAGATGAAAAAAACCGAAAAAATTTTTTTCCAAAATGGTATACGGATGCATCACAAAAAATCCGTCATTCTCTGATTCACGGCAAAGGTGTTTTTGTTGACGGCAAATGCATTTCCGTTGCAATCACAAGCGGAGAAAGTGACACAATGGCGATAATATCTTCCGTTGCAACTCTTAAAGAATACCGAAAACAGGGACACGGTGAAAACACGGTTATATCCCTTGCAAAATCACTTAATAAAGACGTTTATCTTATGACCGACGATTTACATACCGCCCAATGGTATGAGAAATTAGGTTTTAATTCCATAATCAAATAACAAGGAGATACAGATAATATGCTCAGAAAAAGACAGGTTCATCTTGATTTTCATACAAACGGAACTTTACCCGTAGGCAAAAATTTTTCAAAGGAACAATTTAAAAATGCATTGAAAGCAGGTCATGTAAACTCCATAACAGTGTTTTCAAAATGTCATCACGGTTGGTCATATCACCCCACCGAAGTCAACGAAATGCACCCCGAACTTAAATTTGACCTGTTGGGAGCACAGCTTGAAGCGTGCAGAGAAATTGATGTAAACGCTCCCGTTTATATTTCCGCAGGATTTGACGAGAAAGAATATGTAAGGCATCCCGAATGGCATTTTCTCCGTTCAGATGACAAGGCAGACTGCGAAGAATATGAAAATGAAGCTCACTTCCACCTGCTTTGCTTCAACACAGGATATCTTGATTTACTTTGCCGACAGATTGAAGAGGTTATGCAGAAATACAACCCTTGCGGTATATTCCTTGATATCGTTGCAGCAAGAGAGTGCTACTGCTCAAAATGTCAGGCTGATATGAAAAATCTCGGTCTGGATATAGAATCCGAGGATGACCGTCAGGCATTTGCAACGATTACACTTAACAAATACATAGAAGCCACAAACAATGCCGTAAGAAAATACAGCAAAACAACCACTATTTTCCACAACAGCGGACACATTCCCAAAGGTGATTACAGTTTTATAGAAAGCAATACACATCTTGAGCTTGAAAGTCTGCCCACAGGCGGTTGGGGATACGACCACTTCCCTCTTTCTGCCGCTTATGTACGTTCTCTTAAAGATACCGATTTCCTTGGTATGACAGGCAAATTTCACCATTCCTGGGGTGAATTCGGCGGTTTCAAGCATCCGAATGCATTGATTTATGAAACATCATTAAGCGTTGCAAACGGTGCAGGCTGTTCAATAGGCGACCAGATGCATCCTTTAAGTGAAATGAATATGACAACCTACAACCTTATCGGAAAAGCCTATTCTCTGATTGAAGCAAAAGAACCATGGCTCAATGATGCGGTAAATGTTGCGGACATCGCAGTTTTAAGTGCAGAAGCACTTACAGGCAAGCGTGATTCAAAAGCTGATATAGGTGCAAACAGAATGCTCCTTGAATGCAACTATCTTTACAACTTTATTGACCCGACTATGGATTTTTCAAAGTATAAAATGCTGATTTTTCCCGATGTCAATATAACTGATGACAAACTGATTGAAAAAATACGCAACTTTGTAAAATGTGGCGGCAAAGTTATTGCAAGCGGTAAAGCATTGACAAAGAACGGTGAATTTTTCCTTGATACGGGTGCAAAATTTATAAGGAAAAATGAATTCAAACCAACATATCTTATTCCTTGCTATGAAACAGTCAACGGCACAACAGAATACATAATGCGTTGCAATTCTTTCAACATCGAACCCATTGAATGTGAAACCGTGGCATACATGCAAAATCCGTATTTCAACAGAACCGCTGAACACTTCTGTTCTCATATGCACGCCCCAAACAATCCCGATGAAACATTGGCGGGTGCTGTAATCAAAGGGAATATTGCATACATCGGCTGGGATATTTTCACAGCTTATGCAAAGCACGGACATCTTTGTTTTAAAGAGCTGTTCTCTTTTGTTGCAAAGAAATTAATGGGTGATGAAACAACTGTTTTTGCAGACATTCCCGACAGAGCAGTTGTGACATATACAAGACAGGAAAATGAAAGCAGAAACATTCTTCATCTTCTTTTTGCCCACACAACCGTAAGAGGAGAAAAAACCGAAGTTATTGAAGATACCGTACCCCTTTATAATGTCCGATGCTCCGTTAAACACAACTCAAAGCCCTCAAAAGTAACCGTTGCATTGACCGGAGAGGAGTTACCCTTTGAATACAACAACGGCAGAGCAGAATTTACCGTTCCAAAGGTTGACATTCATCAAATGATTGTTATTAAAGATTAAGCAAACGACGTTTGCCGTATCGCAACAACCATTTTCATTCAAACTCACATTAGTTTAGTGACAAAAAAATCAGCCGACGAATCGGCTGATTTTTTTATTATATTTTAGCCAAGCAAATTACCGAGTGAAGAAAAATCTCCGCCCAATATACTGCCAAACAGGTCAACATAATCGTTTACTTTTTCGGTTGTAGTATTAAGCGTGCCTGTGGTTTCATCTTCCGTTGGTTCGCTGTAAACATCGTCATAGGCATCCTGCAACTGTTTTTTGGTCTCTTCGTCTGCCGCAGTCTGATATGCAAGAAGAAGAATCAACAAATCGTCAACATGATTCTGCACGGATTCGGACTTTTCATACTGAGTAATACCCAAAAGTTCTTCTGTTGTCGGCAGAACGTCAAGCATCGCAGAGGCTCTTAATACGACTCTTGCATCTGCGGCAGCAATAATGCCGTTGCCGTCAACGTCGCAATAGGCTTCAGTAATTTCTGAAAGTGTTTCAAGCTGTGAAGAAGCACGAAGAATAAGTCGAGCATCAGATGAATTCACATCGCCGTCACCGTTGGCATCACCCACATATCTTAAATCATATTCAAAATCGGAGTATTCGGTTGTAACGGTGTAAATTATGCCCTCTTTTTCAAAATCCACATCAAAATAAGGCATTACGGTTGAATATGTGCCGTCTTCCTGCTGAAAAAGGAACGTTATACCCATGTGAGTAGTAAAGCTCTGAATATTGCCGCGTCTGTCAACGGCACACTCCACATAACAGCCTGTGTATTTGAGTTTAACGTTGATATTAATTGATGTTGTGCCAAGTTCTATAGTTGCAAATGCCTTATCGGTAGTGTCAAAAACATGAGAAAGTCCGCTTTGTGCCGCCGAACCCTCAACATCTTTAAGATCGATGTGCATTTTGTATCTGCCTGTGGAATAAATTGAAACAGTGTAATCGTAAATATCGTCTGCGGTGATACAGGCAACATAATCCTGACCTGCAACGGAAACGTTATTTATAATGTCGTTACCCGATTCAAAATGCTCGATGACGGTGTTTGTTTCCGTACTATAGCCGTCAAGCACACCTGCAAAAATATCTTTTGTACCGATAACAGACTCTACAAGACCCGTTACAACGCCCAGACCTCCCTGCAAACTCTGAGAAATTTCTTTATCCATTGTTGCAGTTGTGGTTTTTGTGAAAGACGGCGTACCTTTTTTGATTTCGTTAACCGTAATATTAAACAGTTCCGCAACATTTGCCGCCGCACCGGGATCAATCTCAACGGGGACTTCTTCGTCATCATCCGTATCAGGTTCTTGCGTACTGCCTGTGCCTGTAAATTTGTCTTTAAGATTATTTACCATTTTGTCGATAGCGGATTCCTTATTGCTTTCTTCCGTTATCATATCAAAAAGCATTTCGCCTACATTTATTGAGCTGCCCGATGTTGTACCGTTAAGCATACCCAGAATCGTGCCGAATACATTATCTTCGGCAAAAACGGGCAACATACCGCCGAACGTAATGCAAAGGCTAAGCATCAACGCCAAAGCAGACTTAATAATCCTCTTTTTCATTTATTTCATCCTCCAATAGAATATACCATATTTATAATAACACAGCAAAAGATCAATGTCAAATCCAAAATATTCTGTTTTTGCTGCATAAAAGCATCAATATATGTTCAAAATATTCACAGTAATATACGAAAGGATGCTTTTCAGTGAATAACGAGAAAGAAAATGCTCAGCAGAAAATTAAAAAATATTCAATAGCCGTCAGTTCAATTATGCTCATTATTGCAATTATGGCTGTTGCAACGGTTACATCAAGGGATATTGCCCGTGACACGGAAACTACCACCGCCGCCCCTGCAGATGAAAACGTTGAAGCAGAGCTTAACAACGTACCCGACACAAGATACACCGAAACTCTTATTGTTCCCGCAACGGAAGTTACCTTAGAAACTACCACCGAATCTGCAACTCAGGAAACCGTCACGGCAGACAGTGCACCTGCGTCATACATTTTGCCTCTCGGCACGGATATAGGTGATGATTACAGCATGGGTGTACCCGTGTACAACTCCGTAATGAACGATTGGAGAACTCACGACGGCGTAGATTTTAACGGCAACTACGGTGACGGAGTCAAGGCTATTGCAGACGGCACGATTACCGACATTGAAGAAAATGCCGTTATGGGTTCGGTTATAACCGTCAACCACGGAGGCGGTGTAGTTGCAAGCTATTACGGTGTTACCTCAAGTGATACCGTTGCAAAGGGAATGAAAGTTGAACAAGGGGACAAAATCGGAACTTTAAGCACTATTCCCGCAGAATCGGATGCAGATTATCCCCATATTCATCTGGAAATTAAAGTCAACGGCGAAATTGCCGACCCGTTGGAGATTATGGGATATTATGAACAGTAATTTGCCGCAAAAAGAAAAAATATAAATGTAAAGGTGCAGTAAACTGATTTTACTGTTCCTTTTTCATTTGTGCAGCTCTAAAAACTCAACGCACGAAATTTTGCGTGCCCTTTTTACAAAACATAGCATTTGACATTACAGTAAAAATATATTATAATGATTAAGATTATATAAAGGTATAAAGGCGGGATGAAAATGCAAAAGCGAATTTCAATTATTATTGCTGTGATTGCAATCATGTTGACATTATCGGCATTTTTCGCTTCTTTTGCAAAAGAAAATTACGCAGCAGGCTCATATCTCGTCACAGACAGCAACGGCGTAAAGCTCTACGAAGATGCGGAAGAAACATTTGATTTTAATGTAACGGCAAGAAAAGATGCAATACTCAACGTTATTGAAATTTCCGGCTCATTCGGATATACCGTTTACGACGGAATTTACGGCTGGATTAATTTATCGTCGGGTGTTGAATTCAAGTCATCCATGCCCTCTGTTACAGACGGCAACACCATAGAAGGCGTAAAAGACATAAAAATTACTCAGTTGCCCTCAAAACTGACATACATTGAGGGTGAAGATGTTGCAGATATCAGCGGACTTGAAGTCTCTGTTGTTTTTAATGATGAATACAGCTCTACAATGAAAATTACAGGCTACACGGTTTCATTCCCTGAACTCGACACTTACGGCGAAAAGTCTGTTAATATTTATTACGGCGGATTCAGAACAAGCTATTCAATTTCCGTAGTAAAAGTGCCGGTTACAGGTATCGTGCTTACACTTCCGTCAAAAACATCATATATAGAGGGCGAGGCAATATCCTTTGAAGGACTGGTCGTTACGGCATATTTCAGCGACGGCAGAGATAACGGCACGGGCATAAAGCTCGACAGCAATCATTATACAATTTCAGGCGTTACCGAGGGTGATTCTGCACTTGAACCCGGTACATACAAAGTTACTGTAACATATCTGTACCCCGAAATTGAAGCATCATTCCATATTTACGTATCGGAAAAATCGGTAAAAAGCCTTAAAATCATCAAAATCCCCTCAAATCCCACTATATATCAAGGGCAAAATTTCAAAACTTCCGATTTTGAATTGCAGGCAACGTACAACAACGGCACAACGGAAAATATAACGGATTTCAACATTGAGTATAACAATATGCTCGTCGGCACACATACCGCAAAAATTTATTTCATGGACAAATACGTTGCATTCGACTATACTGTCCTTGCTCTTGAAGAAACGGGAATCACAACCGATGAAACAGCAGTCGTGGGCAGTTACACAGGTATGGATGTGGATTTCAGCAATCTTAAAGTATATATTGTGTACAACAGCGGTGAAACAAAGCTGCTTCAAAGCGGATATGAGCTGTTACATGAAATTGACACGTCAACAATAGGTAAATACACGGTAAAAGTAATCTACGGAGAATTTGAAACGGAGTTTCAATACACGGTTGCAGACAGACCCCAAAGAATTTTAGGCGATGTTAACGGTGACGGCGATGTTACCGCGGCGGATGCCCGTCTTGCTCTTCGCTCTGCGGCAAACCTTGAATACCTTGATGAAAATTCTTATAATGCGGCAGATGTAAATTTCGACAGTGAAATTACCGCCTCCGATGCAAGAAAAATCCTGCGTGTTTCAGCAGGTATTGACAAATTCTAAAGCTATGACAAAAAAAGAAATTGCTCTGAACGCCGTAGAGGCTTTAAAAACTGAATATCCGGATGCCGTATGCTCACTTGTTGCGGATAACCCCTTGCATTTGCTTATTGCCACCCGACTTTCTGCACAATGCACGGATGCAAGAGTAAACATTGTAACTCCCGAATTGTTTGCAAAATATCCTGCTGCACAAGATTTTGCAAATGCCGATGTGGATGATATTGAAAAAATCATTCACAGTTGCGGCTTTTTCAGGCAGAAAGCAAAGGACATTATAGGTCTTTCGCAAATGATACTGTCTGACTTTGACGGCAAAGTTCCCGACAACATTGACGACCTTACAAAGCTCCCCGGCGTAGGCAGAAAAACCGCAAATCTTATCGTGGGTGACGTATACGGCAAGCCTGCCGTCGTTGCAGACACTCATTTAATAAGAATCTCAAACAGATTAGGTCTTGTTGACACAAAAGATCCATATAAAGTGGAACTGTGCCTTAAAAAGCTTCTTCCGCCGCAGGAAAGTAACGATTTTTGCCACAGAGCCGTTTTGCACGGCAGAGCAGTTTGCGATTCAAGAAAACCGAAATGTGAAAACTGCATTATGAATTCTTTTTGCAAAAAGAAAATTTAATGATACATTATATATAAATTGGAAAGGATGTAATAGCATTGTCTTTACTTACCAAAATTTTCGGTGACTACTCCGAAAAAGAGCTCAAGAGAATAAAGCCCGTTCAGCAAAAGGTGCTTGCTCTTGAACCTGAATTTGAAAAATTAACCGATGCCGAGCTTCAGGCTAAAACTCCCGAATTCAAAGAACGTCTTGCAAAGGGCGAAACACTTGATGATATTCTTCCCGAGGCATTTGCCACTTGCCGTGAGGCGGCATGGCGTGTATTGGGAATGAAGCCGTTTCCTGTTCAGATATTGGGCGGTATCGTTCTTCATCAGGGCAGAATTGCGGAAATGAAAACAGGTGAAGGTAAAACTCTTGTTGCAACTCTCCCTGCATACCTTAACGCTCTTACAGGCAAAGGCGTTCATATCGTTACCGTTAACGACTACCTTGCAAGACACGGCTCGGAATGGATGGGTAAAGTATACCGTTTTATGGGACTTACGGTAGGTCTTGTAGTACAGGGTGCAGACAGAGAAGAGAAAAAAGCCGCATACGATGCAGATATCACCTACGGCACAAACAATGAAATGGGATTTGACTATCTGCGTGACAACATGGTTGCCTACAAGGAAATGCGTGTACAAAGAGGTCATGTTTTCGCCATCGTGGACGAGGTTGACTCTATCCTTATTGACGAAGCGAGAACTCCCCTTATCATTTCGGGCAGAGGTGACAAATCCTCCGACCTTTACAAACAGGCAGACAGTTTTGTAAGAACTCTTAAAGAAAAGAGAATAAAAGAGCTTGATTCAAAGGTTGAAATTGACGCACAAGCCGAAGATGACACCTACGATTATATCGTTGACGAAAAAGCAAAAAGTGCAACATTCACAAAGAACGGTATTGCAAAAGCCGAGAGCTGGTTCAATCTTGCAAACCTTATGGATGCGGAAAACCTTACACTCCAGCATCATCTTAACCAGGCAATCAAAGCTCACGGTATTATGAAAAAAGATATCGACTATGTGGTAAAAGACGGTCAGGTTCTTATCGTTGACGAATTCACAGGTCGTATTATGATTGGCAGACGTTACAACGAAGGTCTGCATCAGGCTATTGAGGCAAAGGAAGGAGTAAACGTCCGTTCCGAGTCCAAAACTCTTGCAACCATCACATTCCAGAATTATTTCCGTCTTTACTCAAAGCTTTCAGGTATGACAGGTACAGCTATGACGGAAAGTGATGAATTCCAGGAGATTTACAGCCTTGACGTTATAGCCATTCCCACAAACAAACCCATGATAAGAGTTGACCTGCCCGATGCATTGTATAAATCGGAAAGTGCAAAATTCAATGCGATTGTTGAACTTATCAAAGAGCTTCATGCAAAAGGTCAGCCCGTGCTTGTAGGTACGGTAAGTATTGAAAAATCCGAACAACTCAGTAAAGTTCTTAAAAAGAACGGCATCAAGCACAGCGTTCTTAACGCCAAGTATCACGACAAAGAAGCCGAAATCATAGCACAGGCAGGTAAATTCGGTGCAGTTACAATCGCAACGAACATGGCAGGTCGAGGAACGGATATTCTTCTGGGCGGTAATGCGGAATTCCTTGCAAAAGCCGAAATGCGTAAAATGGAGAATATGACGGATGAGCTTATTGCAGAAGCCTCCGGATTTGCAGAAACCGACAACGAAGAAATCCTTGAAGCACGCCGTATTTACAAAGATCTTGAAGCTAAATACAAAGCTGAAATTGCAAGCGAAAAACAGCAGGTAATTGATGCAGGCGGTCTTTTCATTATCGGTACGTCAAGACACGAGTCAAGACGAATAGACAATCAGTTAAGAGGTCGTGCAGGCCGTCAGGGTGACCCCGGTACAAGCCGATTCTTCATTTCAGCAGAAGATGACCTTATAAGACTTTTTGCAGGTGACAGGTTCTTCAACGTTCTCAATTCACTCAACGCCTCAGACGATATGATTCTCGATATGAAGTTTTTCTCAAAAAGCATCGAGACTGCACAGAAAAAAGTTGAGGGCAACCACTTTGCAACACGTAAGAACGTTTTAAAATACGACGACGTAATGAGCAAACAGCGTGAAATCATTTACAAACAGCGTAACGATGTTCTTGACGGCGTTGATCTTGATATGACAATCCGCAAGATGATTATTGACAGTATTTCCGATGCGGTAGCTTTCTACTGTCCCAAGTCAAACCGTCCTGCCGATTGGAACATTGAGGGTCTCAAAAGCAAATATGCATGGCTTCTGGGTGATACTGTCCTTTTGAGCGAAACAGATCAGGAGTCAATCCTTGACCAGATGCTCGATATTGCAGAGGCAAAACTTAAAGCTCAGAAAGAAAAATACGGCGAACAGCTTTTCAAAGCTCTTGAACACAAGGCTCTTATCGAAAACGTTGACATCCGTTGGATGGATCACATTGACGCCATGGAACAGCTCAAGAGAGGTGTAAGCCTTAAAGCATACGGACAGAAAGACCCTGTTGTAGCATTCCGTGAGGAAGGCTTCGATATGTTTGAAGAAATGATAACAAACATCCGTGAGGGTACCGTTCAGTATGTACTTTGTGCAATTCTCCGTACAGAAGAAGATGTAAGGCGTGAACAGAAAATGCAACCCACCACAACCGGCAACGGTGACGGCTCCGAAAAAAGCAAGCCCGTAAAAAAAGGAGAAAAAATCGGCAGAAACGATCCTTGCCCCTGCGGAAGCGGACTGAAATATAAAAAATGCTGTGGCAGGCAATAATTTATAGGCATGAGCCTATAAATTATTGTAATTCTCAATGCGAAATTGTTGAAGGGCTTTGCCCTTACCCATTTATAATGGTTCAAAAGGCGAAGCCTTTTCCACGATTATGAATTATGCATTATACATTATGCATTAATAAATTATTGTTCACAAGAAAGAGAGGTACTTCAATGGCAACAAAACAACTCTCGCCCGAAAAGCTTAGCAAAATTGCGGCAAAAAGGGAAAAAGAAATAAAAAAATGGGAGTATGAAAAGTCAAAACCCAAGAAAAATTATTATTTTGCATACCTTGTTTTCGTTATCACTCTCATTTATGCAACGGATGAAATTGCCTCGCAGATAGGCACTTTTATGAAAACGGAAATCGCAAACGATTTGCTTGCATCTTACGGAGAAAGCTCCGTAGGCATACTCAATATTCTGTCCATGGTTGTAGTTCCATTCCAGATGATAGGTCTTGTATACAGACCTCTTGCAGACAAATGGGGTAGAAAGAAGTTCCTCATCATCAACACTTTCGGCATGAGCTTTGCTCTGCTCATAATTTTCCTGTCAAACAACCTGTTCCTTTACTTCGTGGGTGCTTGCATGGTTCAGTTCTTCATCCCTCACGATATGCACGTTGTTTACATAATGGAAACTGCACCGGCAAAACGCAGAGCAATAATGTACTCAGTTATCAAATTCGTTGCAAATATGGGCGTTATGCTCGTTCCCCTGTTAAGACGTATTCTTATGACTGATGCATCCGAATGGAGAAAAGTATATTTTATTCCTGCAATAGTCGGTCTTGTGTGCAGTTTTATTGCACTTCTTTCAGCAAGAGAAACAGATGCATTTATAGATTCAAGACTGCGTTATCTTAAAATGACAGACGAAGAAAGAGAATTGGCTCAGCAGACCGAAAAAGAGGCTAATGCACAGGGCGGACTTATCAACGCAATAAAATTTGCATTCAAGCACAAACAGCTCAAATGGCTCTATATCTCGGCGGCTATTGCAAATTTAGGTTTCCTTGTAACGATAGATTACAGCCCCATAATGTCATACGGCTATGCTAACTACTATGTTAAAAACGGAATGTATGCAACGCTTGATGAAGCGGTTAATGCCGCAAGCGTAGGAGTTATAACGACTGCATTATTCCTGTTCACCATAGGTAGTGCCTGTGCTCAGGTAGTTATGGGATTTGTTTCGGACTCGAAAGGCAGAAAAGCGGCGGCAGTTACAATGGCTTCAATTTGCCTGGTTTCGCTTATAGGCTTTGTTGTGGGTGCAAATCTTAACTGGAGTCCGTACATCGTAGGCTTCCTCTGCGGTGCGTGTATCGGCGGTTACTATGCAACAAACGACGTGCTTATTATGATGATAGGCGAATCCTCACCTACAAACCTGCGTTCATCAACGATCTCCGCACAATACATCGTAGTTGCCGTGGGTGTAGCAATAACATATGTTGTGGGTATGCCCCTTGTTACAGTTTTTGGTAACAGCTACGAGTGGATAATTGCTCTTTGCCTTGCCGTACCCGGCTTTGCAGGTGCACTCTTCACCCTTTCAACAAAAACACACGACACAAAGGGAATTGACATGGACACAGTAACAGGCTGTGAATGGGATTAACAAAAAATAAGACTGCAATCCACTCCGATTGCAGTCTTTTTAATTATTCAACAAAATCTTCAGGTGTATAATATGTCTGTCCAACCAAATCCGGACTGAACATAGTACCGTCCATACAGAAATATGAATACATAAACAAATCATTAAGACTACTGTATGAGTGAAAATCATAATTTCCGGAAGCCAGAGCCGCTTGCTCAACAGTATTGTATACAAATGAAAAAGGTATTCGCTGAGTAACAAAAATCAGACCTTTGTTCATACTGAAATTTTCTCTGTAATTAAAAATATTATGATTCATAGCAAATATTACAGTCTGATTGTCCTCTGCTTTAAAATCAAAACCGTTGGGCACTTTTGAAAGATTTTCAAACAAATCAAACTTATAATTTATCGGCTTTTTTGAATAATATTTATTTCCCTGCTTTTGCAAAACAGAAACATAAACATCTTTTTCATCGGATGGTTCAATATGACTGTAGCTGTCGTCAAAATTAAAATAATAAAAACCCATTCTGTATTTGCAATCGGAAATATTGAACACATAAAGTGACCTCATACTTAATTCATTTTCATTAGTTTCATCAACAAAATAAAAATCGAATATCTTACAATCAATATAACCGGCGGCATATCCCTTGCCGCTGAAGGTCATATTTACCGCATCTTTGTAATTCATTATTTCACTGTCGGGGAGCATATTAAGAGTATCGGAATCAACACCAAACTCCAGCATCTGCTCACGGATTGCATCCGCCTCGGTTTGATTATCCGTATCGTGGATAACCAGCCGAGTTTTATCTGTATCTTTAACAGCATACCCATACATAAAGCACATAGGACAGATTATGCTCAACACAACGACCATACAAAAAACAGGTGTATTCTTTTTGTTAAACGAATCAATACCGTAACAGGCATCGGCATCCCAAAGCCTGTTTTTCAGTCTGACAAACTGAACAAGAATTAAAACATAGATAAACACCGTTATTATAAAAATAAACCCGTTTTCAAAATTCAGACTCTCTCCGTAATTAACAACCGAAATTACGCCTGATACCGCAACATCAAAAGTCATACAAACAAGTACAAAGCCAAGATGCGGTTTCTTTTTTTCACTTTCACCGCAATAAGTATTATCCAATTTTATAAATCCCGAAACAGTACAGCAAACCATAACGGCAAGCAGCACATGGAACACAATTATATATATATAACCGAAAATATCATTCTGTACACCGTAGCCGTCCATACAGTTTTTAATTATGTACAGCAAAAACAGAAGCGAATATGAGCTGTAAGCAATTTTAAGATTTTTGTTTGCTTTTTGCATTAGATACAGCGAGGTCAACCAGCAAACCATACCGATAAAATCTGTTATCAACGACATTCCGGTAAACAGATTGAGATGAAATTTCTGCAACACAAAGCCGATAATAAACACCCATATTGCTGATTTCATCTGTGCGGCAGGTGAATGAGCATGAACAGCCTCAAGCTGTTGAGCAAGAAGCTTTGTATTGCCAAGACTTGCAACTGCAGTATCAAAAGCTTCTTCTGCACTCTTACCTATTGCAATATTGCGTTCATAAGAATCTTCAAGATGACCGATAAGCTCTTCCTCGATTTCTGCTCTGATGCGATTACCATTGATACCGTTACAGATATTTTTTACTATATATTCAAAATCAGGCGATGACAATTTCTGCACCTCCCAGCACTTTTGAAACTGCTGAAGAATACACATTCCATTCCTGCGTCCGGCTTTCAAGCTCCTTTAACCCTTGCGGAGTAATTTTATAATACTTTCTGCGGCGGGCAGACTCGGATTTTTCACTCCAATAGGATGTCAGATATCCCTCATTTTCAAGAGAATGAAGAATCGGATAAAGTGTACCCTCGTTGAGCTGAAAAACATCTTCACTCATAACCTCAACTGTTCTTATTATCTGATAACCGTACATTTCATGCTTTGCAAGCACACTCAATACGAGCAAAGCTGTACTACCCTTTGCAAGTTCCTTGCTGATTTTCATTTTTAACACCTACCTTTTTACTCGATACATTGAGTATCTATGTATATGGTAACATAAAAAGCTCTATCTGTCAATAGAGCTGAACAATAATTTAGCGTTCCGCTAAATTATTGTAGTGATATATTTTTCCTACGGAAAAATGTGATATATTCGCCAAAGGCGGATGTGATATATTTGCTTCGCAAATGTGATATAATTTGCCTTCGGCAAATTGTTGTGGAAGCCGCAAAGTGACTTGGATTTAAATGGATTAAAAGGCGTAGCCTTTTCCACAACTTCTCACTGCTAAATTATTGTTTATTAAAATATTCCCGTTACAAAGATCTCGATTCCTATTATAATAAGAATAACACCGCCGAAAATCTGTGCTTTATTTGAAAGCTTTGTGCCGAATTTTTTACCTATTGCGATACCTGCCATGCAAATAACAAACGTAACAGCTGCAATAATAAGTGCGGCAACGAGAGCCATAATCCAATTATACTCAGCAATAGTAAAACCTACGGAAAGTGCATCAATGGATGTTGCAACTCCCTGCACTAAAAGTGCGGCAACACCTACACCGTGCTTTTCTTCTTCCGAGTCCTTACTTTTTACGCCGTCAATAAGCATTTTTCCGCCGATAAAGAGAAGCAGAACAAGTGCAATCCAAGGGATAAACTTTTCAAACGCAGAAAAATACTGAACAATGGTATGTACGCAAATCCAGCCAATCATGGGCATCAATGCCTGAAAAAACGCAAAAACGCCTGCAACAGTACACATTTTACCCTTTTTCATGTTAGTTTCATTAAGACCGTTTGCCATTGAAACCGAAAAAGCGTCCATAGCAAGTCCTACGCCGAGCATGATGCTGTTCACAAAAAACATAAAGTTCCAATCCATAATTTTACCTCCGAAGGATAAACAATAATATAGCGTACCGCAAAATTATTGTTTATTAAATTAATTTTTTTATTCGTGCAGAGAATAGAAAAACGGCATAACTCATAAGCTATGCCGGTCTTAATTAAAAAATTATAAAATAAGACTCTTGTATAGCTTTTCAGTTATACATGAGTCTCGCAATTTAAAACAAGCCAGACCTTTTGGTCAGTATGTTGACTTGCTACGCATTATACGCTTGCTACTCCCTCACGGGTTTTTCATTATATCACCACTTAACACGGTTGTCAAGGATTTACAATGAATATTGCTTAAAATATCTGTCATAACACTCAGCGAATTTACCTGACGTATCATTCTTGACGGAGCTGATGTAATTGTGAGCATCAAAGGCATCCCTCTGAGCCTCAATAATCGCAACTGCCACATTTGAACAATGGTCGCTTATTCTTTCAAAATTCGTAAGTGTATCCATAAGGATAAAGCCCAACTCTATGGTACACTCACCTTTTGTAAGGCGGTTGATGTGCCTTGACTTTATCTCCTGTGTCAGAACATCAATAACCTGTTCCAACGGTTCAACAACTTCCGCAAGTGCAATATCGTCATTTTTAAATGCTTTTGTTGTGATAGTAAGAATTTCAAAAATTGCATCTGTCAAATTGTCAAGCTCTTCCTTTGCCTGAGCAGAAAAAGTAATTTTTTTATCGTGCATTTCTTTTGCATTACCGAGAATATTGCTTGCATGGTCACCTATTCTCTCAAAATTGCTTATGGTGTGCAACAGCTTTGAAATCTGCCTTGCGTCCCTGTCATTAACCTCTTTTTTTGAGAGTTTTACAAGATATGTGCCCAATTCATCCTCATAATTATCCAACAAAGACTCTATCTCGCTGACTCTTTGAGCAGTTTTTTCATCATAATCGTCAAACAGAGAAACTGCCTTTTTTACCGCCTTTTTTGCCGCAGACCCCATATCCTTCGTAACGTCAAATGCCTTTGCAACAGCAAAAGACGGAACAGTCATAAGACGGTCATCAAGCAACACCTGTTTTTCTTGCACATTATTGTCACGGACAATGACTTTAACAAGCTTTTCAAGCTGAGAAGCAAAGGGAAACAGAATCACGGTTGTTGCAATATTAAAAATTGTATGAATAACGGCAATATCGTAAGGTTTAACGGCAGTATCGGCAAAAGTAATTTCAAATATGGCGTTTGCAATAAGCCATGCAGTAAGACAGATAACCGTACCGATAATATTGAAAAGAATATGAACGGCACTTACACGCTTTGCGTTTTTGGACGTACCGATGCAAGCGATAAGCGAAGAAACACAAGTACCGATATTCTGCCCCATTATAATGGGAATTGCCGCAGAATATGTGATTGCTCCCGTCATTGAAATTGCCTGCAAAACACCCACAGATGCGGAAGATGATTGCACAACAGCAGTAAAAACAACACCTACAAGCACGCCCATAACAGGATTAGAGAAAAGGGTGAAAATGCCTGTAAAACGAGGGTCATCAGAAAGTGAATCCACAGCACCCGACATGATTGACATACCAAACATCAGCACAGAAAATCCTATACAGATTGAACCTATATCTTTATGACTTTGTTTTTTACCCACCATTATAAGAATAATCCCGATAAAGGCAACAATAGGTGAAAAGTTTGCAGGTTTGAGCAGATTTATCCATATATTGTCGCTGTTAATACCGGTAAGACTCAGTATCCACGCAGTAATTGTAGTGCCGATATTTGAGCCCATTATAATATTTATTGACTGTGCAAGCTGCATAATGCCCGAGTTTACAAGTCCCACAAGCATAACCGTTACAGCCGATGATGATTGAATAACAGCAGTTACAACTGCTCCCAAAGCAAGTCCCTTAAAACGATTTGACGTTATTTTTTTCAACACAGACTCCATTTTTCCGCCTGTCATTTTTTCAAGACCTGCCGAAAGCACGTGCATTCCGTAAAGGAAAAACGCAAGACCGCCAAGCATAGTTATAATTGAAAAAATATCCAATATTACGCACCGCCTTTCGATTTTAATATATCATATTCAGTTTTGCGTATTATTCTTTTTTTAAATCTATATAAAATTTTTTTACAAGATATACTGCAACACCTATCGGTATACAACATATTGCAACAAATATAAGCTTATCAACGGGTATCCAATTAAAAAGATTGTCACCGATAATTGTAAAAAGTATTACTCTTGGAGCAAGTCCCGCAACGGAAAGCACAAAATAAAGAGGAAAATTACTTTTTGTCGCACCGAAAAACAGGCTTAAAAAATCAATAGGAAATACGGGCAAAAGTCTTGTGGTAAATATAAGACTTTTTTTATTCTGAAAATCAGTATCAAGGATTTTTTGTCCTTTTTTGCTTTTAAGGATGATTTTTCTTACAAGGTCACCACCGAGAAATCTGCCCAATATATATGTTACAAGAACTTCAATTACAATTCCCGTTATGTTAACCGTAACAGCAAGCCACGAATCAAGGATAACGCCAACCGCAACATAAATGACCGACGCAGGCAGTACAAAAATCAATCCCTTTACAAAATACAGACCAAGTACAACGGCAACGATAACACCGGTGTTACTAAATGTTGAAAGTAGTGCTTGTACGTCAAGATTTGAAAGTTTATCATAATTTACTATTGCCGCAACAAACAAAATCATGGCAACAACAGCTCTTATAATAACTCCGGCTGTTTCTTTTTGCTTTTTTGTCATCTCTTACCTCATAATTAATAAAATATTAATAATCATAACACATAATACAGCTTGTTACAAGAAAAATATTACTGTTTGATATAAAGTATTTCAATATTGTAACAATATTATTATTTACACCTGCAAAAAAATGTGTTATAATGACTATGATTTGCATACAAGGAGGATAATACGATGTCTGCAAAGAATACAATCCAAAAATCAATGTTGAGCAAAGCACTTGATATTGCATTGAAATATATTTACAAAAATCCGGACAAGAATATTCCTAAGCTTGCGGGCAGATTTATTGACCTCTACGGTAAAGTTTTTCCCGGTAAAGCTCTTGATAAACTTAAAAACGGCGTTCACGATCCCGAAAATGTTTATGTAAAACTTGCAAAGAATATTTTGACGGATACCGATCCTCACATGGTAAAAACTCTTGCCATGAGCCTCGGTTATGAAGCAGCACTCAAGGGCACAAAAGCAGTAAGAGAAAACAGGGAAAAACATGGCTGTAATATTCCGTTCCTTCTCCTCATGGACCCCACAAGTGCCTGTAATCTTAACTGCAAAGGCTGTTGGGCGGCTGAATACGGTCACACACTAAATCTTTCTTACGATGATATGGACAGTATCGTTACCCAAGGTAAGGCGTTGGGAACTCATGTTTATATGTACACCGGAGGCGAGCCACTCATCCGTAAAAAGGATATTATAAAAATCTGTGAAGCACATCCCGACTGCACATTCCTTGCATACACCAACGCAACACTCATTGACCAGGCTTTCTGTGATGAAATGAAACGTGTAGGTAACATTTCACTTGCTTTGAGCATTGAAGGTTCAGAGGAAAGCAACGACTGGCGAAGAGGTACGGGTGCATACGAAACAACACTCAAAGCTATGGATTTGCTTAAAAAGAATAAGTGTATTTTCGGCGTTTCAATCTGTTACACAAGAACAAATCTGGACATGGTAACAAGTGATGAATTCCTTGATTTAATGGTTGAAAAGGGTGTAAAATTCGGCTTTTATTTCAACTATATGCCCGTAGGTCACGACGGCAGTAAAGACCTTATTCCCACTCCCGAACAGAGAAAATATATGTACTATTGGCTTCGCAAGGTAAGAAACGGCAAAAACGGCAAGCCCATGTTCATTTTTGATTTCCAGGATGACGGCGAATTTGTGGGAGGATGTATTGCCGCAGGCAGAAACTATTTTCATATCAATTCAAGAGGTGATATGGAGCCTTGTGTGTTTATTCATTATTCAGACTCCAACATTCACACTCACACTTTGCTTGAAGGTCTTAAAAATCCGCTGTTTACAGAGTATCGCAAAGGTCAGCCTTTTAACGACAATCATCTTATGCCCTGTCCTATGCTTGAAAACCCCGAAAAGCTTCGTGACATAATCAAAAAGACGGGTGCAAAGTCAACAGACCTTATTATTGAAGAAGACGTTGATACGCTTTGCGGCAAATGTGATGAATTCGCTTACGAATGGAAACCTGTTGCCGAAGAAATATGGGCAAGCAATCCCCATCCGAAAACACGCACACAGTATTACCGTGACGGAGGCAAAGCAAAAATTCAATAAAAAAGCATCGCAGATTTCCGTGATATTCTTAACGAATAATTGGTAGTCGGTATGCAACCGGAAGGTGTAAAAACCTTCCGGTTATTACTTTTTATGCAGTTTTTGCTGTGGATTGTGCGAAAACTTTGATTGAGGGGAGGCTTTCCTTTTTTTTGGGAAGTCGGAAGGCTTAGTGTATGCGGACGAGGTTACCTACTATTCGGAAATATTTCTCGAACTTCTCGTACACCTCTATTCTGCATATTAGTTCTAAATCAAAGATTCGGTTGGGAACCATAAAGAAATTTTTGTGTTGCATCCGATCCTCATTTCGATTGTGTTGATTCTAAATTTTGATTCAATCAGTTACATTCCACCTTCCGTTTTTTATGTAATCAAAATGTGAGAGATAAGAAAATAATGTTTATTTAACGCCCTGTTCGTTTTGAACAGGGCGTTAAGGTTACGTAAGAATCGATTCAATATTATCCAATATGAACTCTTGTGCTTGGCGTGAAAAAAGCAATTGTGTTTTTGCTTCTCCTGTTTTTTGATCTACAACAGTTTGCTCAATAACGCCTATTTGTGCAGAAAGTGGTGTAACAGTCTTTACATTTTTATTAACGACAGTAGGCACCTTTGATTCAGTTAAATATCCTTGTTTTAAGAGCCATTTGTTAATTGTGGTTAGCGACAGTTTTTCCATTGTTTCTGAATCTACCACTGAGTTTATGTTTTTTATAAAAGCTGATGGTATAATTGGATTGTTCGTAATTCGTATACTGCTTCTTTGCTGTTGGTTAATTGAAAATACAGCTTTCTTTTTCACAACAGCATAGCCTTGAGAAGATCCTGTGGCAGGCATTGTTACAATGCCATTTGTTTTTATAATTTCATCAAGAATTTCAGATACAAATGAAAAGCATTTATGCAATCGTTCCTGCTGCAAAACGGAATCATTTTCCACCATTTTTCCGCTTATAGGATCAATACTTTTAGCAAGCATATCCATATATGACTTAGCTCTTTGAATTACTTGTAATTTGTCCATAATTCGACCTATCTTTCTTGCAAAATATTCTGCAGTTTTTTAAGTTTATTTGACGATATAATTTCATCATAATGCAGACCTTCATAAGTTGGGTGAAGCACAGGATATATAGGATGTTTTGTTTTCAAAATAAGATGGTTTTCAATCAGCCATTCTATAATGGTGATTAAATCATCACGACGAACTCTTTTTAGCTTTCCATACTCCGGCAACTTGTCCAATTCGCCATCTGTAATACGCTTGCTGTTTGCCCCACGAAGTACATCTGCTAAAACGTTTATGCCATAATACCGCTTTTCACTAATATGAGAGAGGCATTGCAAAATGGTATAAACAATATCATTCAAATCGTTTTCTTCGAACATAACTGCTTTAACATTTGCTCTCTTTATTGCCGTGCTTTCTTCGTGCCGAGGTTGAGATTTTACAACTTGAGTTTGTGCCGATGTTTTAGATATTGCAGCAGGAAATTCTTTTGCAGGTGCGAGAGCGGGAGCGAGTTTGAACATTTCATAATACAACTTTGGTGCTATGAATTTTCCGCACCCAGTACCATCTTTTTTATAATTGGTACAACCAAGGAAATAATTGTTTTCTTTTCCCGGTTTAACAATAAGATAACCATCTCTGCACTGGTCACATTTCAAAATGGAGAGTTTTCCCGCCTTATACTCATTGGTCATAAATCCACACACTTCCGGTTCGTTAGTGCAAATGTGCAAACGCAGACCATATGCATTTTTATAGCGGAACTGCATAGGATAACCGCAGATAGGACAAGTTTTCTTTAAGATATTATTTTGAGGCAGATCCTCGCTCCAATTACCACAAAGAACAACATTCTTGTAATCTCGCTTTATTTCAAGCAAAAACTCAGAAGGGTTCTGTTCTGGTGCTATAAAATAAACACGGTTTTTAGTTCTTGTCATTGCAACATAAAACAAGCGGCGCTCTTCAGCATAATCAATTGAGCGATCACCCTTAATTACAAATGCAAGAATGGGATCATCCTCAATTTTTGAAGGAAAACCATATGTTTCATTGCGTCCATTTACAACAATAACGTTATCGTACCCCAAACCTTTAGAGGCGTGAGCAGTCATAAATGTAATGTTAAGCTTCGGATATTTTACACTTTTGAGCTTACTTCCTCGATCAATGTATTCAAACAAACCCGATTTTTCTAATTTATCGCCGTCAAACCCAAACCTACCGAGTAACAAGATAGAAGAATCTTCGGATTTTCCTTCCTGCTTGTTAAATTGAATAATCTGTTCGAGTGCAACTTCGACGGCGTGTGCAATTGCGTAATTTGCACCGCTTTTATTATCGGCATTCAGTTTTTTGGGGCTTCCATCATAAGTGTAGATAATAACAGGATCAACGATGTTTTTAGGAGACTTCAATTCTTTTGTAATTTGCGCTTCGTTTTTCTGAATGAAGTTGCCCGCAATATCAATTACTTCCTGTGAGTTACGATAGGTCTTTACGATCTTCAAGAGTTTGGCATAGCCCATTTTCTCTTCAAACTTAGTAAAGAGTGTTATGTCGGAACCGCTAAACGCATAAATTGATTGCCAATCGTCACCGACAGCAATTATTTTAGCATCGGTAACTTCCAATAATGCTGTTACTAAATCAAATCTTTGCCGAGAAATATCTTGATATTCATCTACGATAATATATTTGAAATCAAGTTTCTTTTTCATTTCTTTGACTTCTCGGAGAACCCGTGCGGATTCATTTATCATATCCTCAAAGTCAACGGCATTGTTTTCTTTTAGATAACGCTCATATTCCAAATAACAATCGTTGCAAATATCCAAGAAAAGTCTTGTACGTACATTTTGAGTCGAATGATACATACGGTTAAATTCATCCGCAGTAAAGCCGTTCGTTTTGAAGTTCGTGATAAAGCGACAAATCAAATTAACAAGTTTTCTTATATAACGGTTTTCTTCGGTGGATACGAGTTTTTCCATCACCTCTTTGTTGGAACGGGGATGCAACTCAAAACCGTTATTTTCCAGCTCCTCTTGCAAATGTTCTAAGAGAGATCTACGGTCAGAATACTGAGAAAAGGTATATATAAGTTTTGTACCGTGTTGCCTATGTAGATTGATTTTGTCATTTATAGCTTTTTTATAAGCTTCAAGCTGATCGTCGCTAAAGCGATCATTTTTACCATCTTGTGTAATACCAAAATGTTCAATATAGGCAACTTTATCGCCCTGTCGAATGATAAAGTCAGGCGTATAAGGCTTTTTTGAAAAAAGAATATCATACTTATACATCGGCTCATATTCATAATTGATGTTATTCAAATACAAGAAGTTTGCAATTTCCACCTCTTGATGAGAACGCATTACTTCACTTTGAATTGTAACAGATTTTTTTGTACGAATATCAATAACTTGTTGCTTAAACTCGTTGAGATCGCTTCGCATTGTAGCAAAATTCGACTTTGCGATTTTATTGAAGAAACTATTGAGATCTTCACCTTCATACGGAGCATCAAAGTACGAAGCGAAAAACATAATCAAGTTATTCACAAGACTTTCATTCTTCAATATAGAGCTTTTGAAATAATCCTGCAAAACAAAGTATAACTTTGAAGAATCAACAATATTAAGTTTGTCCGATGACTGTTTTCTCAATATAGCATTACCGGTTGAATGAAAAGTGGCAATAGGACAATCTATCGCTAAATCCCGATTTAGTTTATCCCGAAGTTCTTGAACAGCCTTATTAGTGAAAGATACAACAAGAATTTGAGAAGGTTCCACACCTTTTTTCTCAACCAAATATTTAACCTTTGCCGCAACAGTAGTGGTTTTGCCCGCACCTGCACCAGCAATAACAAGGCAATAATCTTCGTCGGTCAGAATAACCCTGCGCTGATCTTCATCCAATTTGATTTGGGGATCAACCTCACGAAGAATATTATCCAAATAGTGTTGTTCCTCAGTCATCGCACGACGAATAAAAGAATCATTATGCTCGTCTACAAGAGCTTCAAAATTTATGTATTTTGATAATGTACCTTCGACAACAGAAAGCGAAAGACCATTATTTTTGCAGAAAGCATCTAACAATCGGCTACTTTGAAGCACGCCAAAATACTCAACGGTTTTCTTTCCGTCAAGCAGCCTTGCACGATATTCACTTTTTGAAACATAGCGGTTTTGTGATAATATGGTATCCATATAAACCTTTAAGTCCCACAAACTTTGACATTCGGGATTCTCAAATGACATATTATCCGTGACGTTATTTGCTATCGTTTCTTTCTTTTTAAAGAGTTTAGAAAACAATCCCATATATATGCCTTTCTTCTCAAACAATATTAGTCCGCAGAAGCACCGGATTTAATCCAGTTATCAACTTCATCAATTTTGAATTTCCATTGTCTGCCCATTTTATGCGCAGGCATATTTTTGTTATCAATCCATTTAAAAACTGTATCTCTGCTTACACCAAGATATTCGCATATTTCTTTTAGGGAATACCATCTGTTAGTTATTTCCACAATTCTGACCTCTCAAATTCAAAGTGTTAGTGTATTATTTTTATATTATATCACAAAACAAGGTAGTATGCAATATGTTAAAATCGATTAGCATAGGTTTCAAAGTTTTGTCGCAAGTTTAGATTGGAGAATATCTGTTCAAGGAGAGCAAATAAAAAAAAGACAGTACAGTCTTTCGACCATACTGTCATTTTGCTCATTCCATTCGTTTTTTTGGTTTTCTCTGTTAAGAACATCCCGCTTTGTGTCTGCGATGCCTTTTTTGTAACTCGGTTTTAATTGTTATCCTTAAACAGCTCTGCGGCTGTAGTTGTAAGAGATGCAAGACCCTGAATATCCGAGGGAATGATGATTTTTGTTGCTTTGCCGTCTGCGGCAGCTGTAAATGCTTCAAGACCTTTAAGAGAAAGAACCTCTTTTGTAGGCTCGGATGCGTTAAGGAGCTTGATACCCTCTCCTTTTGCACGCTGAACGGCAATGATTGCCTCTGCTTCACCCTCTGCCTCTCGGATTTTTGCTTCCTTAATAGCTTCTGCACGAAGTATTGCCGCCTGTTTTTCGCCCTCTGCAGCAAGAATCTGAGACTCTTTCTGACCTTCGGCAACAAGGATTTTACTTGCCTTTTCACCCTCTGCACGAAGAATTGCCTCTCGGCGTTCACGCTCTGCTTTCATTTGCTTTTCCATAGCGTCCTGAATCTCTTTGGGCGGGAAAATGTTTTTAAGCTCAACTCTGTTAACCTTAATACCCCATGGGTCTGTTGCTTCGTCAAGTATACCTCTTATTTTTGCATTGATGATATCTCTTGACGTAAGAGTATGGTCAAGCTCCATCTCACCGATGATGTTACGCAGAGTTGTTGCTGTAAGATTTTCGATAGCCGCAACAGGATGCTCAACGCCGTATGTGAAAAGTTTGGGATCTGTTATCTGATAAAAAACAACGGTATCAATCTGCATTGTAACATTATCCTTAGTGATAACAGGCTGAGGGGGAAAGTCTGCAACCTTTTCTTTAAGAGAAACAACAGTAGCGATTCTTTCTATAAAAGGAACTTTTACATGAAGACCCGTCTGCCACGTACACTTGTACGCACCCAGTCTTTCAACAACATAAGCCTTTGACTGAGGTACAATTTTGATATTTGCAACCACAAGAATAACGATTGCAAGCAAAAGCACCGATAAAGTAATAATCCATCCCATAAGAAATCCTCCTTAAATATTGATTGATTTTTCCACAATAAGCTTTACACCGCTTATTTTAAGAACATTAACTTTTTCGCCGATTTCAACAACGGAACCGTCTGCCGTTCTTGCGGTCCAGAGCGAACCGTTCACCTTGACAAGTCCTGTTTCGGCAATATTGTCGATTTTATCCGTAACCACACCGATTTTTCCTATAACCATATCGGCATTGGTAGGTTCTGCTTTTTTGTTAACCATTTTTCTTACAAGAGGTCTTGTAACGGCAACCGCAACAGCAGAAACGACAACAAACACTACAATCTGCAACCACAGTATATCAACACCTGCAAGAGCCAACAGAAACGATGCCAACGCACCCGCCGCAAACCATACGGAAACGAGCTGTGTTGTAACAATTTCAAGCACAACCATTACGGCTAAAATACCAAGCCATACATAAACCATCATAAGAATCACCTCTTGTTATCATTCTAACATATTTATTACTGTTTGTAAAGATTTATTCATTTGGCAATTTATATTCTTTATCAAGCTGTTTCTGTGTTACGGCTATAAGCACCGACTGTGCAACAAACGTTACAAACCATGATATAGGGTATGCCCAATAAAGATTTATCAGGCTGTAAATATGGGGCAAAACGACAAATACCCAAAAGATTCTGATTCCGCAAGCTCCGATAAGAGATACTATCATCGGCTCAAAGGATTTACCCATGCCTCGTATCTGACACCCTGCCGTATCCTGCAAAGAACAAAAAACGTAAAACGGCATTATCAATGCAAGTCTCTCTGCTCCGATTGCAATAACCTCCGGATCGCTTGAGAAAATTCCCACAAGCGGTTCTCTGAAGAAAAATCCAAGCCAGCTCAACACAGACCCGATTATCAATGTCATTAAAAATGCGTTTTTGTAAACTCTTTTTACATTATGCGGTTTGCCTGCACCGATATTCTGCGATGAAAACGTCATTGATGTCTGACCGATTGCATTCGTACAGGTGTAAACGTATGAATCAAAATTTGAACCTGCGGAAATACCCGCCATAGCAACATCACCGAAATTATTTACGGATGACTGAATTATAACGTTTGAAACGGAGAAAAGAGAATTCTGCAATCCTGCGGGAATGCCTATACGGATTATACTTTTAAATTCAGTTGGGTATATTTTTAAAGCTTTGATTGACAGCTTTATATCGCTCTCGGATTTAACAAGGAATATTACAATCATTACTGCGGATATGTACTGCGAAACGATTGTTGCAACAGCTACACCGCTGACACTCATTTTTAATGGAATTACCAATATAAGATTGAGTATAACATTCACTATTCCGGACAAAAGCAATATGTACAGCGGTCTTTTTGTATCACCCGATGCACGCAGTATTGATGCACCGAAATTGTACACTAATGAACCGGGAGCACCGAGAAAATATATTTTAAGGTAAAGAGTGGAAAGGTCAATAACATTTTCAGGTGAATTCATAAGCTGCAAAAAGTTTTTTGCAAAAATGAACCCCACAAGCATCATAATTACACCGCATATAAGGCTTATGGACATAGCCGTATGCACACAGCGGTGAACACGCTTTTTATCGCCTGCACCTAAAAATCTTGCCGCAATAACACCCGAACCCATTGACATACCGACAAAGAGATTTATAATAAGGTTTATCAGCGAACCCGTTGAACCAACCGCAGCAAGAGCTTCATTACCTGCAAATTTACCAACTACTACAGAGTCCATTGTGTTATAAAAAAGCTGAAGCAAACCTGTAAAAATAAGCGGTAATGCAAATTTAAGCATATTTTTGGTAAAAGGACCGTTTGTCATATCAAAGTTTTTAGTCATATTTCAACACCCGAATTAAGTATATACCTAATGGTGCAATTTGTCATCAGTTTTTTCAAAAAAAAACTACGGGTGCATCCCTGAAGACACACCCGCTCCCTAACGGGACGGTTTATTTCATACCGTTTTCATAAGCTTCGATCATTTTCTTAACCATCTGACCGCCTACAGAACCTGCCTGCTTTGAGGTAAGGTCGCCGTTATAGCCCTGCTTAAGGTTTACGCCTACTTCTGCTGCTGCTTCCATCTTGAACTTATCAAGAGCTTCACGAGCACCGGGTACAAGGTTTGACTTACTGCTTGCCATTTGCTTTTGCACTCCTTTCGGGGAATGTTTTTTTTGCGTTTGCCTTACTATTTTAAGCGGTCTTTGCATTATTATTATTGAGAATTTTTACTTATTTTTTAACAATAAATAACAATATCCAAAATACAATATTATTAATTTGCCGATTGTTTTATGTGTATATTTAACAAATTTCAAACAATCCCAATGTTTTTGTTGACTATTTTTTACAATTAGGATATAATTCAAGTGTATCACGGCATAAAAATTATAAAAAGGGAGACTTTACCATGAAAAAATTATTATCCGTCTTTTTATGTGCCTTACTCGTTTTTTCTTTAGGTGTTCCTGCTTTTGCGGCAGAATCATCAGATGAACTCAAAATAACGGTAGTAAACGATATACATTACAACGGCACATATACAGCAAAAGCAACAGTGAGCAAACATAATACCCTCAGTGCAGATTTTGCTCACGTATCCTCATCAGGCAAGCTTGTTTATGAGTCACTTGCTCTTTTCTCTGCATTTCTTGACGAAGCCTCAAAGAACGATAGTAAAGTTGTTCTTATCCCCGGTGACATTGTAGATGTAGGCACAGTTGAAGAGCATGAAACTGTAGTCGGTATGCTTACAGCGTTTGAGGAAACATGCGGTAAAGATGTTTATGTTATTCCCGGCAACCACGACCTGTTCAAGACAACCGTTGCTGAATTTGTTGCACTTTATGACGATTTCGGTTACGGTGACGCTCTTGCAGTTGATACATTATCAGCATCATACACTATCGACCTTAACGATGAATACCGTCTTCTTGCTATCGACAGTACAGATCCCGGTAACGGTCCTCACGGTATGACTCAGGCAAGATTGGACTGGATTGATGCTCAATGTGATCAGGCTAAAGCTGACGGCAAAAAAGTTATTGCAATGATGCACCACAATTTACTTGACCATTTCACCCCCTCGTACGCACTCCATCTCGGTGAAGCGGTTAACAGTGACATCAATATTGCCGACGTATTTGCAGAAGGTATGGTTAAATACACTTTTACAGGTCACATCCACGCACAGGATATCCTTTCATACACAGCACCGAACGGTACAGTAATCTATGACGTTGTAACAGGAGCACTTGCGGCATATCCTTGTCCTTACAGAGAGGTTACATTCGGTGATACAGTTATAATCGAAACAAAAAATATTACATCCGTTGATACTTCCCTTATTCCCGACGGTATTTCCGAAGCAGCTCTCAACATTCTGAATACAAGTGTTGTAGATTATTCACACGAAGCAGCACTCATAAGCAATCGTTTGCTTATATCATCATCTATTACTCCGCAGAAGATTGTTGGGCTTATCGGTATTGATAAAGAAACCGATCCCGAGCTTTATGAAACAATCTATAATGTTGGCAAAAAAATAGCTGAAGCAACAGTTATGCCACTTTACGAAAAGGATGCTGACGGCGGTAACAGTATTGAAGCTTATGTAAAACAGTTTAACAAAACATTACCCGCAAGCGATTATACTGATTTGATTGATGTTGTTGTAAGTGTTTATACTGATTATCAGGCAGGTGTTGAAGACTATCCTGCATATTCAGACGAAACAGTTATTATGTCAAGAGGGCTTGCAGCAACACTCACATACGCACTTGAAGATTTAACAGCAGAAGAGTATTCAGCCGTTCTTGAATTACTTTTCGATTTTATCAAAGTAGATGTACCCTCCGAACTCATTGATTTTTCGGGCAATCTCATAACAAATTTTGAAAACATGGAAGTTATAGTTGCAACAGCAATCGTACCCATTCTTACAAATATGATAGATGATGCAGCTCCCGAAGACAACAATGTTACTCTTGCAGGTTACGAAACAGCCGGCGAGCTTGAACTAAGCTTCTGGGATAAGATTAAAGCATTCTTCCAGTCCATTATTGATTTTGTCAAGAGTTTCTTTTCATTATTCATGAAATAAGCAGAGCATTTTATCCCGTCTTTCCTAACGGATTGGCGGGATTTTTTTGATTTTTCTCTACACAAAAAAATTCAATTGACATCTTATTTTTTCATATGTTATACTCAAAGCAAACAATTATTATACAGGTGACAGTATGCCCTATCTTTTTGCACATTTTAAAGAAAAAATCACTCCCGACGGCGAGCAAGTCTATTTTGGCATAAGCCGTGACGGATATAATTGGGAGCAGGTTAACGGCGGAAAACCGATACTTACCGCAACAAAAGGTGAAAAAGGTTGCCGTGACATTGACATAATAAGGCTTCACACAGGAGGTTTTGTTGTTCTTACAACGGATTTATGTATTGTTTACCGAATGGATGAAAATTACAATGTGGATTGGAAACAGGTCAACAGTCACGGAAGTCTTAATTTGCGTATGTGGAAAACTGACGACCTTATAAATTTCAGCGAAGAAAAACTGTTGTACTTCGGCAGGGATGATTTCGGCTGTCTTTGGGCTCCTGAAATATTTTTTGATGAAATAAATGAGGAATATCTTATCCATTGGGGTTCTACGGTAAAAGAAACCGACTACAAACATATGTCAATTTACTGCTGCACAACAAAGGATTTTGAAACATTTTCCGAACCAAAGCTCTATTTTACAAAGGATAACGAAATTCTTGATTCACACATAACCAAGGTTGGCGACACATATCATCTGTTTTACAAAAATTCATCAAATCCGCCCATGAATATGCATGCAACATCAAAGAATCTGTACGGACCCTTTAAACACGATGAACATTTTAAAAAATACATGGATACATATATTCATTGGCCCGGCTCATACGAAGGTCCTACAACTTATACTCTGCCTGACGGCAGATGGTGTCTTATGCTGGACTTTTTCGGCTGTGCAAAAGATAAAATGGGCTATGTACCATTTGTTTCTTCAGCACCCGGTGACATGGATTTCCGCAAAGCAAAGGAAGAGTTCACATTCCCCTACGGATTCAAGCACGGAAAGGTTATTGAAATAACCGACGAAGAATATGAACAACTTAAAAAATATGAAGCTTGACAACACTTATTTTTAAGAATAAAATAAGTTTATTAATTAAAAAAAAGAAGGTGTAAATATGCAAAAACTTGAATGGAAAACCTGCTTTAAGGTAGGTTTCAGCATTTTTTGCCTTTACTTGTGTATACATTACTGGACAAGCGTTGCGAATTTTATAGGAAATTGTCTTTCAGCGGCAGCTCCGTTTTTTATAGGCTGTATTATGGCTTATCCCATTAATATTCTTATGAGCTTTTATGAAAGACATTATTTTCCCAAATCCACAAAGTCCTCAACAATCAAAAGCCGAAGACCCGTCTGTCTGATTTTTGCAATATTTACTTTAGTTGCATTTATTGCGGTTGTTATCGGTCTTGTTGTTCCTCAAATTATCTCATGTTTCAGCCTGTTGGTTGCAGAAGTACCTATGGCTATAACAAACCTTATTAATTACCTCAACGGTCTTGAATTTGTACCCGATGATATTATTGAAACACTTTCATCAATAGACTGGAAATCAATTATTACGCAGGCTTATGAATTTATCAAATCGGGCTTCAGCAGTGTTGTTGACGTGGTTGTAACAACAGTTTCTTCTGTAGTTTCAGTAGTTTTCTCCGGATTCCTCGGTATAATCTTTGCGTTATACATTCTTTTGAGCAAAGACAAGCTCTTTACACAGGTCAAAAGAATTTCAAGCCGATATATCAAAGCAAAATGGCTCGAAAAAATTAATTATGTGCTTTCAATTCTCAACGATACATTCCATAAGTTCATTGTAGGTCAGTGTACGGAAGCGGTAATTCTCGGTGTGCTGTGCATTATAGGTATGACCATACTCAGACTTCCTTATGCACCCATGATAGGTGCGTTAACGGCACTTATGGCTCTTGTCCCCATTATTGGTGCGTTCATCAGCGGTGCAGTAGGTGCATTCCTTATCTTTATGGAATCACCCGTAAAAGCACTTATTTTCCTTATATTCATAGTTGTACTTCAGCAAATTGAAGGCAACCTTATATATCCGAAAGTGGTCGGCTCGTCAATCGGACTGCCTGCACTTTGGGTGCTTACGGCGGTAACGATAGGCGGTAGTGTAGCAGGCATAGCAGGTATGCTTATTGCAGTACCCCTTGCGGCAACTCTTTACAGGCTGATAAAAATAGAGGTTAACAAATCAACAGAAAGAGAAGAAAACGTTACGGAAATAACGGAAACGGAAGAATAACATCAACCCAATCGCTGCTGCGGTTGGGTTTTTAGTTTTTTAATAATAAACAATAATTTAGCGGAATATCAAAGTGATAATCGTAGGGAGCGACGCCCTCGTCGCTCTGTGTGCGAAGCACAAATGCCGAGAGGCATTTCCTAAAATTTCTGTTATTGTAACGGTGTTCCACCGTTATTTGCCTTCGGCAAATCGGAATGCCCAATGGGTATTCCCTACGGAATCAAATTAATTTCTGCTCTGCTAAATTATTTTTATCTTCATATTTTCTCTTGATATTCCAATTTTTTACTGCTATACTTTATATATATCCAATACAAGGAGTGGACTTTATGAAAAAATTATTATCCGTATTACTTACTATCTGTCTTTTACTCGGTGTTGCAGGTCCCGCTGCTATTGCCGCTGATGACAAATGTGATTGCGGCTTCAATCCCGTAATATATGTTGCGGCTCTGGGCAGTGCAGATGTTGTAAAAGACTACGGCACAGAGAATGAAAGAGTGCTTTTCCGTCCCGACACAACAGCTCTTATTAGTGAGGCTGTTTCGGCTCTTGCTCCTGCTGTAGGTGACCTTGCAAAAGGTGATTACGATGCATTCGGTGATGCTCTTATTGATTTTGTTTATACAGCATTCGGTGATTTGGAGCTTGACGGCAACGGCGATTCAAAAGAGAATGTTCAGGCAATATGTGATGTTCCCGAAAACGGCGAGCACGGCTTGGATAAAAGCTTTTATTTCAACTACGATTTCCGTCTTGACCCTTATGAGCATGCTGACAGACTTAATGAATGTATTGAGCAGATAAAGGAGCTTACAGGTCATGATCAGGTTCAGCTTCGTGCATCAAGCATGGGCGGTGTTGTTACAATGGCTTATCTTGAGCGTTACGGCACAGATGATATTGAAACAATCATTTTCCAATGCTGCCCCATTCAGGGTACTGCTGTTGCAGGTGACCTTTTCAACGGCAACCTTGTTATAGACAAAAATGCTCTTATCAACTACGCTCTTGATGCTATTCCCAATATGGAAATGGACTTTATTCAGGGTATTCTTGTTGTGCTTGTAAATGCTCTCAATGAGCTTGGCGTTTGGGATATGGCTATCACAATGGTTGATAAGATTATTCCTCTTTTCAAGGATAAAATTTTTGATGATGCACTTATCCCTATTTTCGGCTCAATGCCCGGTATCTGGAGCTTTGTTCCCGACGAATATTACGAAGGTGCAAAGGAATTTATGATTGTTGATGATGAAGCTCAGGCAGGTCTTGTTGCAAAAATTGATGCTTATCATTACAATGTTCAGAACAACGCAACGGAAATTTTACAGGAAGCTTATAAAACAGTTAAAATTTATAATGTCGTAGGCTACAATGTGCAGAGAACTCCTCTTGTACCCACATTTATGAACACAAGTGACGGAACTGTTGACACAAAATATGCATCAGTAGGTGCAATCTGTGCAGATTACCGTTCATCATTGGGTGACGGTTATGTTCAGGCTATTGACGACGGACATAATCACATATCCGGTGACAATGAGATTGATGCATCTACCTGTGCTTTGCCCGAAAGCACATGGTTTGTAAAAGATATGCTTCACAGCACAACACATGACGGTCACGGTGAGATGTATAAATGGATGTTCACAAGCGAAGAACAGCAGACTGTATACTCCAACCCCGATTACCCCCAGTTTATGCAGAATAATATTGATGACCAAAG
This sequence comes from uncultured Eubacteriales bacterium, assembly GCA_964495345.1. Classification (GTDB taxonomy): domain Bacteria; phylum Bacillota; class Clostridia; order Oscillospirales; family Acutalibacteraceae; genus UBA1081. The sequence goes on along the minus strand of CAZBVV010000003.1, from coordinate 566 downwards.
CTTCAGCGAGGTAAAAACAACAACACCCGTTGATGAATTTAAAGCAAATCCAAGCTTTACAACTCTTGCAAGACTTATTCAGTATCTTTTTGAGCAGTTCAAAAGCTGGTTCAAAGCTCTTGCAAAATAATATATGATATAAGAATTACAGCGTACCAAAACGGTACGCTGATTTTTTGTTGGTTAAACAATAATTTTACATACATCAATCAAGCCTCCATCTTTGAGGATGTTGGCAATGCGTTAGCATTGACGGAGGGAGTTAAAAGACTATAAATTCAGCAGAATAGACATTTTTATACTCCCTCAGTCAGCTTCGCTGACAGCTCCCTCGGAGAGGGAGCCTTGTGTTCTCTTTGCTAAATTATTGTTCATCTGCAACACAAAAACCACACCATAATCGGTGTGGTTCAAGTTTATTTAAAATGCAAAAATGCTTTTAAGAAAGTCAATAATCTTCTGAAAGAACTGCATTATTATTTCAATAAAGTTCAGTGATGAATTATCTTCTGATTCGGAATCATCGGGAGTTTCGGTATTGTTTGTATCATCGGAAACATCTCCGT
>CAZBVV010000002.1:0-49165 GCA_964495345.1 uncultured Eubacteriales bacterium | reverse complement strand
GAAGAACAAGAGCAGGTATGGGCAGATGTCAGGGCGGTTTCTGCGGCTCAAAGGTTGTTGAGATTCTTGCCCGTGAGCTTGGTTGCAGTATTAATGAAATTACTAAATTCGGCGGCAACTCAAACATTCTGTTTGAGAAAACAAAGTGAGGTGAAGAATAATGATTAACTATGACCTTGTTGTAGTGGGCGGCGGCCCTGCAGGTATGGCGGCGGCTCTTAAAGCAAAAGAATGCGGTGTAGATAAAATCCTTATTCTTGAAAGAGCTGAGACTCTCGGCGGTATTCTTGAACAATGTATTCACACAGGCTTTGGTCTTCATTATTTCGGTGAGGAGCTTTCAGGTCCCGAATATGCCGCAAGATTTATTGACCTTGTTAAAGAAACCGATATTGAAGTTAAAATAAACACAATGGTTCTTTCCGTAAGTGAAGAAAAAGTTGTTACTGCCGTTAATACTGTTGACGGACTTATTCAGATACAGGCAAAAGCAGTTATTCTTGCTATGGGTTGCCGTGAAAGACCAAGAGGTGCTTTGCAGATTGCAGGTACAAGAGCTTCCGGTATCATGACAGCAGGTACAGCACAGAAATACGTTAATATTGACGGCTATATGCCCGGTAAAAAGGTTGTTATTTTGGGTTCGGGCGATATCGGACTTATCATGGCAAGAAGAATGACTCTTGAAGGTGCTGAGGTTAAGGTTGTTTGCGAGCTTATGCCTTTCTCAGGCGGTCTTACAAGAAATATCGTTCAATGTCTTGACGACTTTAACATTCCTCTGCGTCTTTCCACAACTGTTATCGAAACTCACGGTAAAGAAAGACTCGAAGGTGTTACAATAGCACAGGTTGACGACAGATTACAGCCCGTTCCCGGTACGGAAGAGTACATAGAGTGCGATACTCTTATGCTTTCCGTCGGTCTTATTCCCGAAAATGAGCTTACAAAACAGGCAGGCATTGAGCTTGACAGAATAACAAACGGTGCTGTCGTTAACGAAATGAGAGAAACAGAAATCCCCGGTATTTTTGCTTGCGGTAACGTTCTTCAGGTACACGATCTTGTAGACTACGTTACTCTTGAATCACAGATTGCAGGCGAAGGTGCGGCAAGGTATATTCTCGGCACGGATACACAAGAAAAAGTTTACATCAATACTACTCCCGAAAACGGCGTAAGATATATTGTACCTCAAAAAGTGAACATCAAATCACAGGAAGATGTTAAGCTGTATTTCCGTGTGGGTGCAATTTACATGAATAAAAAGCTCACCGTTGAGGTTGACGGTACTGTTATTTCATCAAAGAAAAAAGTTAAGTTAGCTCCGGGCGAGATGGAGAACGTTGTTATTCCCGCATCCGTTCTTGCTACCCTTAATGAAAACAGCACAATCAAAGTCAGAGTGGAGGATTGAGCAGAATGAAAAAAGATATGACTTGCGTAGCCTGTCCTTTAGGCTGTCAGATTACTGTAGAAATTGAGAATGATGAGGTTGTTGCAGTTACCGGCAACACCTGCAAACGCGGAGACGCTTATGCAAGAACGGAGGTTACAAATCCCGTACGTTCAATTCATTCAACCGTAAAGGTAAACGGCGGCGAACACCCTGTCGTTCCATGTAAAACAAGCGGTCCTATTCCTAAAGGTGCTATCTTTGACGTTATGAAAGAAATCAATAAAGTTACCGTTGATGCACCCGTAAAAATAGGTCAGGTATTCATTGAGAATGTTTGCGGTACGGGTGTTGACATTATTGCCACCAATAACGATTACGGAAAATAATAAAGTGCAGCCGCTGCAAACAAACAGCGGCTTTTTGATATGGAGATAAAATGAAATCATATGAAATTGCGGCTGATATCAAGCCAACCGAAAGACAGATAAAATTTCAGAACACGGAATTTTATGCAATAATTTACTACGGAATGAACACCTTTACCATTAAGGAAATCGGTGACGGATTTGCCGTGCCGGAAATGTTCTACCCCGAAAATCTTGATACGGATATATGGGCTCAGGCTGTTAAAGATTTGCAGATGAAAGGCATGATAATTACAGCAAAACATTATGACGGTTTTTGTAACTGGCCCACGGACACAACCGATTACTGTGTTAAAAATTCTAACTGGCTTGACGGACAGGGTGACCTTTTAAGAATGACCTGTGATTCAGCAAGAAAACACGGTCTTAAATTCGGTATCTATTTCCCTATCTGGGACAGGCACGAAAAGAGCTTTAATACACCCGAATATAATACATATCTTAAAAATCAGATTACGGAGCTTGTAACATCATACGGCGAGCTGTTTTGTCTGTATCTTGATGACAGATGCGACGATGAGATAAATATTAACATTGATTATAAAGGTATTTATAAAATCGTGCGTGAGCATCAGCCTGACTGTGCAATTACTTTCCGTGGTCCCGACGGCAGATGGCTTGGCAACAGCAGAGGTGTAACGAGAGATTGTGAGTGGAGCTGTGTTCCTGCATCCTATTCATATGATGAAGACGGAACAGTTCCCTTTTCTAAAAAGCAAAAGAAAATGGGCATAATGGAAATTGATATCGGCTCCCGAAAAGCTATCATAAAAGAAACGTCATTCCGTTGGGCACCTTGCGAGGTTATTATACCTATGCGTAAGGGATGGTTCTATAAAAAAGATGATGACTACAGCTCCAAAACAAAAGACAAACTGCTTGATTTGTATACAAGAACGGTAGGCAACAATGCCAACCTTATGCTTGGTCTTGCACCCGACAAGCGAGGCAAATTCACAGATACTGAATCACAGATTTTTAAATCAACAGGTCATGATTTAAGAGTTATTTTCGGTTACAATCTTTTTAAAGACGGCAAAACAAGTGCATCAAGTGAGCTTAGCGGACTGTACAAAGCTCAAAACGTTGCAACCGACGATGATTCCTTCTGGATGCCCTCACCAGACGACAGAAAGCCCGAAATCGTTATTGAATTTGACAAAACGGAAATGTTTGATAAGGTGGTTATTGCGGAAAACATCCGTAACGGTCAGCACATAGAGCAATTCGCCGTTTATATTGACGTTAAGGGCAAATGGAAAAAGTATGCCGAGGGAAAAACAGTAGGACACAAAAAAATCTGCACGGGTAAGCCTGTAGAATCGGATAAAATTAAGATTGTTTTCAAAAAGTACAGAAAAACACCCGAAATCAGATATATTCTTGCAAACTAAAATAAGCGGACAGAAATCAAACCTGTCCGCTTTTTGTACTTTATAAAATTAACAATAATTTATCCAATTAACAATTTACAATGTATAATGTACAATGGTGGAAAGGGCTTCGCCCTTTAACCCATTTTTATTGTTAATTAATTGTACATTAAATTATTGTTTACTTTGCAACTATATTTCTTGCAACGTGAACACCGCTTGCTGAAGCGTGTGAAAGTGAGTGGGTTATACCGCTTCCGTCACCGATAATATAAAGTCCTTTATATTTTGACTCTAAATTTTCATCAACCGCAACTTCCATATTATAGAATTTGACCTCAACGCCATACAGTAAGGTATCCTCGTTTGCTGTACCCGGAGCAACTTTGTCAAGTGCATAAATCATTTCAATAATACCGTCAAGTATTCGTTTGGGAAGCACAAGGCTCAAATCACCGGGGGTTGCGTTCAATGTGGGTGTAATGAAGGCTTCTTCAATTCTGTTGGGGGTTGAACGGCGTCCCCTGATAAGGTCACCGAAACGCTGAACGATTACACCGCCGCCGAGCATATTGCTCAATCTTGCAATAGATTCACCGTAGCCGTTGGAATCCTTAAATGGCTCTGAAAAATGCTTTGCAACAAGCAAGGCAAAATTTGTGTTGTCCGTCTGCTTTTCGGGGTCTTCATAGCTGTGACCGTTTACTGTTATAATTCCGTTTGTGTTTTCATTAACAACTGAACCTTTGGGATTCATACAGAATGTACGGACTTTGTCACCGTATTTTTCGGTACGGTAAACGATTTTGCTTTCATAAAGCTCGTCTGTAAGATGTGCAAAAACCTCCGCAGGCAACTCTACACGCACGCCGATATCAACACGGGTTGATTCGGTAGAAATATCAAGCTCTTTACATACGGTTTCCATCCACTTACTGCCGCTTCTGCCAACAGATATTACACAATTATTGCACTTATATGTGTTATCTTTACAGACAATCTCATATCCGCCGTCAACGGTGTTAACGGACAGAACAGGCGTATCAAAGAAAAACTGAACCTTATCTTTTAAATATGCAAACAGATTTTCAAGCACTATATAATTGATATCCGTGCCAAGATGACGAACGGAAGCATCAAGAAGATGCAAGTCGTTCTGTATACAAACGGTTTTAAAGCGTGTACCTGCGGTAGAATAAAGCTTTGTACCCTCACCGCCGAATTTCATATTGATTTCGTCAACGTAATGCATCAAATCAAGGGCACGCTTTTTACCTATATATTCATAAAGAGTGCCGCCAAAATCGTTGGTAATATTATATTTACCGTCGGAAAAAGCACCTGCACCGCCAAATCCACTCATTATACTGCAGGTTTTACAACCAATACAGCTTTTGATTTTTTCACCGTCGATGGGACAGTGACGCTTGTCCAACGAATGACCTGCTTCAAAAACGGCAACTTTTAAAGAGGGATTGCTCTGCATTAATTCATATGCGGCAAAAATACCGCCCGGACCTGCACCGACAATAATAACATCGTAATTCATTTTTTACACTCCTTTAAGTGCTTTTGCTTTTTAAGTATAATACAAATACTGAATTTATGCAATACTCAAATCTTTCAAAACCTCAGATGCAATTATAAGCCCTGCAACGGCGGGTACGATTGCATTACTGCCGGGTGTGACACGCTTTGATGATAACTCTGTATTGTCTTTTATATTGCGTGGTGTAAGGGCTTCTTCTTTTGAATAAACGACTTTCAGCCTTTTTATGCCGTTTTCTCTGCAAAGACGTCGCATAACTCTCGCAAGGGGACAAACTGACGTTTTGTTAATATCCGCAATTTCAAAAGCGGTGGGATCGAGCTTGTTGCCTGCTCCCATGGATGAAATAACGGGTATGTTCATTGAGTAAGCCTTTTTAACAATAGCAAGCTTTCCGCTTACGGTATCAATGGCGTCAACAATATAATCATACTGTGAAAAATCAAAATCATCAGCATTTTCTGGCAAGAAAAACACGGGATACTTTGTAACGATGCAGTCGGGATTTATTGACTTTATTCTGCGCTCCATAGCATCAACTTTGAGCATATCAACAGTATCGTGTGTTGCGATAATCTGCCTGTTGATATTGGTAAGAGAAACCGTGTCATTATCAATTATATCAATACTGCCGATTCCGCTTCGCACCAACGCCTCAACACAATGACCGCCAACGCCGCCGATTCCGAACACGGCAACACGGCTTTTTTTAAATTTTTCAACAGCTTCATCACCGTAAAGAAGCCGGGTTCTTGTAAACTGATCTGCCATATTTATTACTCCGTTTATACAGTATATTACCCCACAGCGATGCCATGGGGTTGACTTTTAAGGTAATATATTATCGTTACTCATATAAAGAGCATACCAATCTTCACGGTCAAGCTTAACGTCAGCCGCTTTAAGGCAATCGAGCATTCTTTCCTTTTTAAGAGAGCCGCTTATAGCCTGCATCTTTGCAGGATGGCTGAGAATCCATGACATAGCGATTGTGGTTTTTGATACGCCGTATTTTTCGGCAAGCTCATTAAGCTTTGCATTTACGCCCGGATAATCGGGATTATCCATATACGTGCCGCCGCCCAAGCCGTACTGGAACGGTGACCATGCCTGTAACGTAATGGAGTTCATACGGCAATATTCAATAATGCCGGCTCCCCTTTCCACAGAGGAATCGTTGAACATATTTACGTTAAGCCCCGATTGAATCATAGGACAATGCACAATGCTGAGCTGCATCTGATTTGAAACCAAAGGAACATTCAGATTAGCTCTTAAATACTCCATTTGCCAGATATTCTGATTTGAAACACCGAAGTTGCGTACTTTTCCGCTTGATTTGAGTATATCAAAAGCTTCGCAGACTTCTTCAGGCTCCATTAAAGTATCGGGTCTGTGAAGAAGCAGAATATCAAGGTAATCTGTGTTAAGGCGTTTAAGACTGCCGTCAACAGACTCTAAAATATGCTTTTTTGAAAAGTCAAAACTCTTACCCGGAACAATTCCGCACTTTGACTGTATAATCATCTTTTCTCTTAGTGCAGGAGTCATACCTATAGCTTCGGAGAAAAGACTTTCTGCTTCGCCTCTGCCGTAGATATCCGCATGGTCAAAGAAATTTGCACCATTTTCCATCGCTGTACGGATAAAATCTTCAACATATTTTTTGTCGTAGCTGTAATTAAGTCTCCAGAAACCTACTGCAACGGCAGGTACGCTGAGACCTGAACAGCCGAGTTCAATATTTCTCATACAATCACCGTATTAAAATATACTTGTTATAAGTTCAATGAATTTGTAAATGTATTCCACAAACTTTTTAAACGCACTGTAAAGAGGTGCAAAAGGTGATGATTTTACATTTTCGGGAGCATCAATATCAACAACAAAATCCACGGGTGAATAAGGATTTGATGCATCATACTCTACAGGTTCACCGTTCATTATTGTAAAATCAAATGTTTCAGTTCCGATAGGAGTATACGAACCATAGGTAAGGAAATTAATTGTAAAACTACCGCGAACAAGACTTACTGCAGGAATATCTCCCTCAAGCTTGAGCTTTATCGTCTGTCCTGCTTTAACTGTCTTTACGATAAAATCCTCAACGCCCAGCTCAATGCCGTTAAATGTTACGGAATAAATATCAATGGTTGAAGAAGTTGTAACATTTGTAATAACCAAATATTTATCGTCTGAATCAAGATATCCCTCAACACCGTCGTCAAAAGTTACGTAGAGTGATGCTGAATTGTTTGTTGTTGAATGGAACTGTGGATAATCTTCATCTGCATAAACATCAGCAAAAGGCTCCGTGCTGAGAAGCTGCTTAAACATAAGGTTTCTTGAATATGCATCATGATACTCCATGCCGTGGTACAATCCTTCTACAAACCAAGTGTTATCCGGAAGCCAGCATGCAGATGCGTCAATCTCCATTGAGGGAGAAAGATGATTATGAGAAGAATCTGTACAACTTGATTTAAGAGTAACATAACCGTCTGAAAAACGCTGACCGTAAGGAGCACAGATTGCACCGCAAGTATCAGCAGTTCTGATTATTGCATCTGTATTTTCCTGCAAACCTGTTACTGATGCAATACCACTGCCTGTAATAATTGAAATATTAGCACCGTTTGACTGTGCCTTTTTGAGATTTGACTCATAGTTTACCATTATTTCCTCATGGAAAACTTTTGTTTTTGCAATAATTTCAGAATAATAATCTGCACCTGCAACATCAATTACTTCATCAAGATATTCATAAGGTATAAAGTCCCAGATACTGCTCCATGTATAAAGAAGCTGACATATATACGGAACAGCCTCTGCAAGCAAATCATCAAGAAAACCTAATGACTGTGCTGTTGTAAGCCAGTGAAAATCTGTTTCATTATTAAAACCGTGTTCAAGGAACATTACAAGAGTGTTTTCATCAAAAACAACATTCTGAACAGCAATATCATATGCAAGTGCAGCACCGCCCATAGCAGGCATACACATTACACAGTTATTTACCTTAGGATCATCAGCATAAAGACTGAGGTATGTGCCCGTTACCTGTCCGCCGTGACTGATACAAAGAATATTTACCTTATCATAACCTGTTGTTGCACATATATCTTCAATTAATACACGAAGACGCTCTGCATTTTCCATAGCTCCCATGCGGAAATCACAATTATAAAGATAAACATTATCTTCAGATACGTATTCCATAACATGATCCATTATATCGCCTTCAGCCTTATAAGCGTCATCAAGATTAGACCACCTTGAGGCTTCGGCAGTATTTTCAACGGCAGTTGTCACATTGTACTTACTTGTTCCGTCGGGATTACATTTCATGTATTCAAGAACTTCAAGCACCGCTTCACCAAGGAATTTACCGAGATATTCATAGTCTCCCTGTGTCATTTTTGCTCCGCCATAAAGAATTTTAAGATATTCTTCTTCAACCATAGTCATAATCTTGGAAGTATCAAGGCTCCAGATCTGTGTCACATTTCCGTCTTCGTCTGTCATTACAAGATCTGATGAGCTGTAACCTGCAACAAGAATAACGGGATATTCACTTACGGCATCAATAGCAGCATCAGCAAAAACCGAAATTGCAAATGAGAATGTAAGAACTAAAACAAGAATTAAGGAAATAAATTTTTTCATACTTGCACACACCTTTTTTTGAAGTTTAGATTTTATGTGAAATAATTAAAATACATAATAGGTATAGAGATTTGAAGCTTCAACGGTAAACATTAACTGACCGTTTGAAAGAACGACGGGATTTACGGCATTTTTAAAGATTTCGTTAGCATAAGATACACTTACTTTTCCTGTTTCGCCGTTTGCAATAATACCTACAGGATACTGCTCCTTAACATAGCCTCTTATAAAAATGTTTTCACCGTCGGATACGAAGGTATCTGCTTTGAGAGCATTGGCTTTGCCGTAAGCAAGAGTTATCTGGGTATTATTTACAAGATTATATATAATATTTTTACCGTTTATATACATATAATCGCCGTCAACGAGAATATCGTCTTTGGTAACCCCTTCAAAAGTTTTAACCGTTTCGGTATTTTCCGTTTTCCAATTAAGCTTTTCAACAACAACGTTTCCGCTTTCATCAACGGTAATGTAAGTAATATCTGTTCCGTCATTATAAAGCCAATATTCCAGAACATTCTGTGCAACACGGATATTATCCGTGTTATTTCCGCTGCCGCCCGTTCTCATAATATCAACGGTTGCGTCGGATTCCTTATAAAATCTGCCTGAGAAGAAAAGCTGATTTGTAACGGAATTTTCAACGGTTATGTCGTTAATAAGAAAATAATCGTCACGCTTTGCACCGCTTATACCGACTGTGCGGCTGGCTTCGGAAATTGACCTTGTGGCTGAAGAATCGCTGTACTTAAAGACAAATGATTCTTCAAAGATTTTATCGTTGCTGTAAAAATCTTCCTGTGTAGTGTCAATCAAAAGCAAGCAGGATGAAGATGAACTGCCCGTATAGTCTTCCCCGTAGCTTCTTAAACAGAAAAGCACGTAAGGATAAAGAGTGTAGCCATCGTCATTAACGCTTACACCGTAACCGCAGATTTCATCACCGTCTTTATAGTACGTGATATCAGCGGTAATTTTTGTTTCGCTGAGAACTACTGATGTTGTATATACACCTGTTGAATCCACCTGTGTAAAAGCATTATCGGCAAGTTTATAGAATTTTACACCGCCGTCAGCATCCATTGTATAAAAAATATTTTCTATATTCGTTTTAAGGTAAGGAAGACTGTTGCTTTGGGTAGCAGTGATGTCGTAAGTATATGAATCTGAAATAAAGCCCTCGTACGGATCGGTAGTCTCTTCCTCCGTTATTTTTGCAAGGTCAATTACACCGCCGAACACAAGACCTGCAAACAGACAAACCGCAACAAGAGCTATTATTGCAACTATCAGTTTAGTTTTATTCTTTTTGTCCATTAAAATGCACCTCCGATGCATAAAAAACGCATCTAAATAATATAGAATTATTATATAAAAAAAGAGGGCGTATGTCAATTACAAAGTAAAACTTTTCTTTTTCTTAATATTTTACCTGTTGTAATATAAGTGCGAAAATGATATTATATTATCGTATCAGCAAGAAAGGATGTTTATATGAATTTTATAAATAAAAAATTTGCTCCATACTATATTACTGCGGTTGTTATAATATTATGTGCCGTTATGGCAGTTTCAATAATAAATATTTCGTGGGATAAAGAGGTTGAAACCACCACAACGCAATCAGCACCTGAATTTTTAAGCGGAGACATTCCTTACTATGAAAACATCCCCGCAAGTTCATATGCTAAAGAGCTTTTTACCGAAACAGACGGCAGAATGGTGTACATGGACGACGATGTGAATTACCTGACGGGTATTGATGTTTCATCCTATCAAGGAGATATAAACTGGACGAAAGTTGCAAATGACGGCATTGACTTTGCACTCATAAGAATCGGTTACAGAGGTTACGGCACGGCGGGCAACATTCGCCTTGATGAATCGGCAGATGCTAACATAAGAGGAGCTAAGTCAGCAGGCTTAAAGGTTGGCGTATATTTTTACTCACAGGCAACAAATCCCGAAGAGGCTTTGGAAGAAGCGAATTTTGTACTTGAATCAATAAAAAATTACAAGCTTGACTACCCTGTTGTTTACGATTGGGAAAACGACCCCGGTGTGGGAATGAGAACAGACGGAATGCAAGCAGACGCAATAACAGAATGTGCAATTACCTTCTGTGAGGCTATAAAAAATGCAGGATATACTCCGGCAGTTTATTTCAATCTTTCCGATGCGTACGACAGGTACGACCTTGCACGAATAAACGATTATGTGTTCTGGTACGCTCAGTTTGAGGGTGAAGCACCCGAGTTTTATTATGAATACGGTATATGGCAGTATTCCGATTGCGGCACGGTTGACGGAATAAAAGGCAAAGTTGATTTGAATATCTGTTTTTCATCATTCTGAATAGCAACGGGATTTTAGGACAAGAAAACAGGCACTGTGCTGACATGGCAAATTTAGCTCTGCCGAAACGATATAAATATAATCTTTGAAATGCAGTTTTCTGTAAAACAATATAATAAGGCTCCGATTTACGGAGCCTTAAATTTTATTTATCTAAAGAGATTCTGGAAGAAATATCCGATTGCTTTGAATATATTAGCAATAGAATTAAGGAATCTTATAAGCCATGATTCTTCTGTATCAACATTCTTATCATAATTCTCGTTGCCGTATTCGTAAGTTTTTTCTACGATTTCAAATGAAATATTTGCAACAGCGGCACAATGGTCTGAAAGTGAAGTTGAAAGCAGACCCTTAATATCGGCATAATCAAAGCTGTTCAATGTAAGGTCGATACCGTTACCGTCAGCATAAAGGATTCTCTCTACTGAGTCGTAATGACCGTATGCCTGATCAAATGTAAGCTCAGTTCTTAATGCGTAGTCATAATAAACTTCGTATGATTCGGGGTTTTCTTCGATACCGTCAATCGTTGTTACTGCCCATGCATCATTAAGTCCTATGCCCTCAAGAAGATTTGCAACAAGACCGTTGTAATTATAAGTTGTATCTTCTTCGTTTATTCCTGCGTTAAGATTACCGAGAACGATAACAGCGTGTTCATAAACACCAAGCTCGGCATCGTAAACAGAATGCTTTTTAATGTAATTTGCAAGCTGTTTAAACTGTGCCTGTCTGTTTGCAACGGAACCTTCGTATTCATCAGCACTTACATTGTAGATATCAAGGAAATAACCCTCTGCAAGCTCGATTGATGTAACGACAAAACCTGTCTGATAAGGTCTGTAACTGCCATCATAAAGTTTATTGTCAGCAACTTTCCAAGTCTGTCTGTCTGAATTGTAAAGAGCGTATTTAGAATAGATTGCAAGACCGTCACCGCCGGAAACTGTCTGATGTCTTTCAAGAACTGCAGGCTCTGTACCGAGGATAGAGTCAACAACGCCGCCGATAATATCTTCACTGTCTGTTTCTTCAACAATATTAGCATAATTTGTCATTGATGCTACGAACATTTCATGATATTCGGGAACGTCAACGCCTATGGGATAGTCCTCCCATTTTACGTCAAAATCTTCCTGTGTTGCAACGATGTCATAATTTAAAGCATTTATAATAGAACCGATTTCGGTTACATTAATAGCTGCAAAAAGTGACTCGTCCAAAGTAGAACGGATACTCTGTAAATCATAACTGATTACGTTTAATGTTCCGCTTTCACCGATTGCTGAATCGTCTGCAAAAGAAACGATGCAAATGTTTGCGATTAACATAACGGAAACAAGGAGTACGCTAAGAATCTTTTTTAAATTTCTCATACTTTCACCTACATTTATTATTTTACTTATACAGTATAACACCGTTAGCATAATTTGTCAACATTTATTGACCTGCAAGACCGTATTTCAAAGCATTATTTTCATGCTCTGACAATGTTTTTGCAACACGCAGTTCGTTGTTTGAATCGTGCAGGAAATAATAATATCCGGTAGTCGGAGAGTCAAGCACAGCCTCGATTGCATCAATACCCGGATTACATATTGCACTCACGGGTAAACCTGCAAATTTATAAGTGTTGTAAACCGAATCGTATTCGGCAATTTGTGCTTCTGTAAGACCTGATGTGTTAAGATTGATATAGTTGCTTGTTGAATCGCAGCCCAACTGCATATTTGCTTTTATTCTGTTGATAAGAATTGAACCAACAACAGGCATATCCGAACCTAACGCTTCTTTTTCAACTATTGATGCAAGTCTTATAACCTGATCAACGCTGTAACCCAACGCTTCAGCTTTAATTGAATAATCGTCTGTCCATTTGTTATTAAAGTTATTAAGGAATTTTTTTATAACGCTTACTGCGGATTCACCGATATAAAACTCATAGGTATCAGGGAAAAGATAACCTTCAAGCCAATTATAGCGGTTGTTTTTGTTTGAAATATTTTCAAGGAAATCAAAATCAGCAGAAAAATCCGTTTCGCTTATTGCAGTAAGGAGTTTTTCTCTTGTGCAAACCTTGTTTTCTGCAAGCATATCAATAATCTGGTCTGCGGTGTAGCCCTCAGGGAATGTGAGAGTTACCGTCTGTGCAACGGAGGATGATTTTGCTTTTATTTCGTCAAGCATTTTTTCAAGCCCCATTGAACGGTTAAATTCGTATGTTCTGGCTATGTACCCCTCGTCGGAATAGCCAATGAATTTTGCGGCGATTTTGCAGAATATTGCATTTTTTATTGCACCGGCATCATGAAGCACATCAATAACATCGCCTGTGTCCATTCCGTCCTCAATAACAACTTCAACGGAAATCTTTTCTTCATCGGAAATATGAATTGCAAGCAGGTCATTGATACATGAAACACCGACACACGCAATACCTGCGGATACTACAATAACTATTGCAAGAATGATGCCTACACTTTTGACATTTTTCAAAATCATTCTTTTCTTTGCCTGTTTTCTTTTTTCGGCAACAATCATTTCGGGAGTCATACCGTTTGTAAATTTTTTTGACGTTGTTACGTCTGTTTGCTGATTACGGGTATTTCTTGAATAAGAGGATTTTTTTTCGGTTTTTTCTTGATTTTTGTTTGAACCTTTTTTTACGTATCTGACGCGTGAATCATTATTTTCCATTTTATCACTCCTCCTGATTATCAGTAACAAGTTTGCACGGTTGCTTTGATTTTTGCGGCAACCTCATCATTACAAAGATATTTTATAATTTCAAATGCAAATTCACTTGCCGCCCCTGCACCTTTAGCCGTGATGATATTTGAATCTGTTACAGCAAAGCCGTCGGCAATTTTTGCACCGTAAAGCTCCGATTCAAAACCGGGAAAACACACGGCATTTTTATTTTCAAGCAGATTTTTATGACCTAAAATTGACGGTGCGGCACAGATTGCACTTATTAAAAGATTGTTTTTCACACAATAATCTATTGCATCCTGCACTATTTCAGATTTTTCAAGATTAAGCGTTCCCGGCATTCCGCCCGGCAAAACAATCCCCTGTGCTTTCGTGATGTCAATTTCGTCCTCAGTTACGTCACACATTAAAGTAACGTTATGTGCACCCGTAACGCTTGCACCCGTAACACCTACTGTTACAACGTCAATATCGGCTCTGCGAAGATAGTCAATAGGCGTTATTGCTTCAACTTCTTCAAAGCCGTCAGCTAAAAACACATAAACCATATATAAACCTCCGTTACATACAGGGTTGACCTATATAATAAATCTTATCATTATTTTCGTTAAGAAAGCGTATCATACCGCCGTTGACTTTTTCAAATCTGAACGGCAACATATTAAAATCGTGAGGTACTTTGAGATTTATTTTATCATAATTCATATCGGCAAGCACAGACAGTATATGCTCCGTCTGCCCTTGGGATGAAAAGGCTTCGTCAACAGTCAGCGTGCCCTCATCATCTATACTTCCTATAATAAATACCTTATCCTCATCGTCAAAAACAACACTTTTTAATATGCCGTAATTTTTAGCACAAAGGGATGCAAAATCAAGAAAATCAGCTCCGAATGATGCGTAATTTTCTGCTGTAATGTACTCTCTCATTTCGGGATAAGAAAGAGCAGTATTGAAATACCTTGCATTTTTATATTCTTCAAGTTCATTTGAATTTATATGATATACTCCGTATGAAAAAGCAGGTTTGAATCCGAATTTTGCATAATATGAATACAGATTTTCGTTTGCCGGGTACAGATAAAGATAATCGTATCCCGAGTCTTTAAGCCTGTTTATTGCGTAATTTATCATATTACCCATTATGCCTTGCTTGCGGTATTCGTCAAGTGTTGCGGCGGCATACAGATACATGGCTTTTTTTGTTTCCCGACCTTCTTTTATGGGAGCATCAATAAGATAAAAAGCGGAAACGCATTTACCGTCAACCTTGTAAACGTAGGCATTGTTGATATCGGCAGTATGTGTGAAAAAGAAATCCGTAATCTTTTTGCCGTCACCGAATACGGTCTGCCACAACTGTTGCAGTTGAGGGATATCAGTAGCATCTGCCTTGAATTTTCTGAAAGGGTCATTTTTCATTACGGCAGAATACTTGTCCACCATAAATTCGGGATAATATGAAAGCTTTGCTTTTCTTAACCCGTCGGCCCCCGTATCCTCTTCCCTGTTTACATAGAGGTATGATGTGAGCATAAGCTTTGTGAATCCGTTATTTATAACGGGATAGGCATCACGGTAATCGGGCAAGGTTTTTTCAAAATGAGTGCAAAATGTGTTATTTTTTAACTTTTCACCCATTGTAAATGCAACTGCTTTGCCGTCAGCGTAAAGAATTGCTCCGATGTATTCAAGTTCACCGTAATATTTAACGGCTTTTTCAATAGATGCAAATTCGGCGTACAGTTCATCACTCTCATCTCTTGATGACAACCACGCCTTTGCAATAGAAATACACTCATTTATGTTATCTTTTGTAATAGGGTCACAGGAAATATCCTCGTGATTTCTGAAAAACGCATTTACATGACCTTTTTTACCGTGGAATTTTTTGCCCGGAAGATTTGCCATATTCTCAACTGAATAGACATACTCGCTTGCATCCCTGTTGTAAGAAAAATCAAAAGTATCGGGAAATATCTCTTCAAGTTCCGTCTTATTCTGAGATAAGAGCTGAACGAATCTGAGTTCCGAACCCTCCTGAGCACAAAGGTCGGCAATTTTTTCAATAACTGCCTTAATATCACCTTTTCCCGACGGATAAGCATAATATCTGCCGAAAGAATCTTTACCGCGAATTAAAAGAAAGCCGCCGTATTCAGCAATTTCAATATCATACGAACTACCCCAGCAAAACAAACTGCCAAAGCTGTATACGCTGCCGTCTGTACTACCCTCAAGAACATAGGAGTCTACCGTTTTTTTATCTGTTATTGAGGCTTTTCTGAATTCAACCATGGAAAAAGATATCCTTTCAACATTTTAGCATAGGAATTTTATAAAAACAAGTTTATTACAAATCTGTTATTTTTTAGTTTTATATTTACCCCAACCGTAACGCTCGGAAAACTGCCTTATAACATCGGGAATATAGCTTACGAATGCCACGAAAGTCATAATAACGGTAATTACAACAAGAACCATCATGGCTGTATCGGGCAAGGTGTAAATATTTCTGAATGCACCAACCTCAGGGCCTACTGCCATTATTGCAACCATTACCACATAAAATGCAACTGTTGCAAGTTTACCGTAAATCTCTGCGGCACAGGGACGCATACCAAGGGCAATCATTATTCCGCCCACAACGAGCATAAGAATATCCTTGACAAGGAAAAGCAGAAATACCCACGAAAATGAATGTAAAGCAGCATTTTCCGCACTGAAGAATTTGAGGAAAAGTATTATTGCAATAGCAAAAACAGTAAGTTTGTCTGCAATAGGGTCAAGAATTTTGCCAAGATTACTTACCTGATTGAATTTTCTGGCAATTTTGCCGTCGAAAAGGTCAGAAAAGCCGGATATTGCCAGCACAGCAACAGCCGCAATATTGTGTCCGTTATAAAAAAGTACGGCGAACACGGGAATAAGAAGAATCCTGATAAACGACAGCAAATTGGGAATTGTTTTCCAATTTTCAAACAAAAATGATAATTTTTCTTTCACGGTAAATACCCTCCGTTTTTAATTAAAATCCTATCAGCTCTGCAATAAAAGAGCAAATATATGAATCCGCCGCATACGAAGCGAGGGTTTCATTTGAAAATGAAACTACACAAATAACAGCCGCAATAACAACTGCGTAAAGACAGCCTTTAATCAAGCCGCAAACACCGCCGAGGATTGAATCGAGCTTTTCACCGATTTTTGTAATTCGGATAATCTTTGAAATGAGTCTGCCCACGATTCTGAAAACGAAAACAAAAATTACAGAAAGAATCGCAAAACAAATCATTCCGAGAACTGACAAAAGCACAGGTGAAACAATTTGAGATTCAAGCTGTTCAACAGTAGTTATACTGCCGAGAATTTCTGCCGACAAGGCGTTGGAATCCAAAAATCCTGATGACTGCAAAAAAGCAAGAATGCCGTCGGGAAGAAAATCAAAGGCAGAAACAGCATTGTCTATTGCACCTGCAAGCCCCGATTGCAAATGAGCATATTTCTCTGTTAAAAAAGCGGTAACAGTCTCTTTTAACATATTGCTATAAATGAAATCTGCAACGCCTGTTGATGCAAATTTTGCCGCTGCGACAGCTAAAATTCCTGCAACCAGATCGCATACCGTTACAACAAAACCTTTTTTCGTGCCGAGAAAAACAACAAGCAGAACGATTCCGACTAAAATTAAATCTATCAGATAATTCATAATAATATATATAATTCAACCGTCCGAAAACAGCCGGAATTATATCTCCTTTCATCAAAAATTACAATGTTTCACCTTCCGCATTTTCCGCATAATCTTCATTGTAGTATACGTCTTCTTCACCGTCTTCATCGTTACCGTAATCGTATACCGCCTCATAATTGCCGTATGCCGTATACTTTTTCACCGAATCCGAAGATAATACGTAAAGATAGTTGCCGTTTATAACGATATCGTCACTAAGATGCAAGCCCGTCGTTGACCCCACAAGCTTACCGTTTGAAGAATAGGTTTCCGTTTTGTCTTTAAAAAGCACGGCAATACTCTTTGATGATGAATCAAGACCGCAAACCTCACCCGAAAGCTCAACGCTTGCTTTTAATTTGCCGAATTTATTGAAAATGCTGAGTATATAACTGTCATCAAGTGTGTATGACTTTGTTACAACTGCCGTATATTTTCCTTCGGCAATATTTGTATAGTAAATGTCAGCTGAGCCGTATTCATAAACGGTATCTTGTTTTTTTGATGATATAAGGTACACTTTTTTGTCCGTAACGACTTGTATTTTTTTATTTGAAAGAAATTTTGTGCCGATAACCATTTCGTCGGTATACTCAAATTTTGCATATTCCGTATCGTATTCAAAATCGAGTATGTAAACGGTTGAACAAAGAACGGCATTAACGGAATTAACAACCGTTACAACGGCTTTTGAGCCTGAATCATTCATGACAACATCCGAGATATATCCTACGGAACAGTTCCATTGATAAATCAGCTTGCCGTTGCCGTTAAATCCGTACAAAATACTTTTTGCACTGTCACCGTTTCTCACGACAATAACATAGTTATTTTTACTGCTGATTGCGGCATTGATAATATCATCATTAACCGATTGCTGTGAATAAAGAGACGTATTCTTCATTAGTGAATATGATGAATCGCCCAAATTGTATACCATAAACCTGTTTTCTCGCTGAACCAGCATAGGGCTTCCGTATGAATACTGTTGGCGTGATATCATACTGCCGTCTGAACCGACAAACTCTATGCCGTCTTCCGTAAGAATGACAAAGCCGTTATTATAAGCTGAAAAGGCTGAAACGGTATCTGCATTAACGGAATAATCAAAGTCCTGTGTTGAACTTTTTGTAAGTGCGGCTACCATTTTTCCGTTGACGGTGGAAACGAATCCTCCGCTGCTTGCACTCGTTACAATATAAACGAGCAAAAGAATTGCAACGACAATAAGAATAAGAATACTGTTTGAAAAAGGTGCTTTATTTTTGTTTATTCTGCTCTTTTTCTTATTTGGCTTTTTTTGTTTTTTATCATTCTCTTTGTCGGGATAAATTCGTGTTATACCGTCATCATAAGTGACGATATCTTGTCTTTCATCATTAATTCTACGCAATTTTATCTACCTCAATAATATACTTTATCCAGAAATAAGCCTTGCGGCGGTGCAGTAACACCTGCATTCAACCTGTTTTCGGATGCAATTATATCTTTTATACCGTTTTTATTAATTTTACCTTCGTTAATGTTTATAAGCGTGCCCACCATTATACGCACCATATTATAAAGAAATCCGTCCGCTTCAACCGAAAACGTAACAATATCGCCATCTCTTGTAACTGATGCATCCGTTACCGTGCGAACAGTATCCTCAACACTGCTTCCCGCAGAGCAAAAGGACGAAAAATCATATGTACCGATAAAGCTTTTTGCGGCTTCATCAAGAATTTTATCATCAAGTCTGTACTTATAATGATATGCAGTATGGGTAAGAAAGGGATTTTTCACCTGAGTATTCCATATTTTATAAACATACCTTTTTGATTTACAGTTAAATCTTGCATGAAAATCATCTTCAGCTTCGAGGCAGTCAACAACCGCTATATCTTCGGGAAGATTTGCATTAAGTGCTTTTACAACACTTTCACAGGGAATATTCTTTTCTGTGCGGAAATTGCAAAAATATTCATTTGCATGAACACCCGCATCTGTCCGACTGCAACCGTAAAGGGTATGATGTGAGCCGAAAACAGACTCTATTGCCTTCTCAACTCTGCCCTGCACGGTATCTGCATTTGCCTGCACCTGCCAGCCGTGATATGCACTACCGTTATACATAAGCTTTAATTTAAGATTTCGCATTAAATAACAGCTCCGAAAAAGTAATTGAGCAGTATTATACCTGCAAGCAGAAGCAACACAAAAGCTGTTGCAACGCCGTCACGCCATGACATACGCATTTTTTTCATTCGTGTTCTGCGTCCGCTTCCGTTGTAGCAACGGCACTCCATAGCAAATGCAAGCTCGTATGCTCTCCTGAATGAATTAACAAACAGAGGAATGAATATGGGCACGAGAGCCTTTGCACGCTTTACGATGTTTCCGTTTTCAAGGTCAGCTCCTCTTGCCTTCTGAGCATTCATAATTTTGTAAATTTCCTCAATAAGCGTGGGAATAAATCGCAAAGCAATAGTCATCATCATGGCAAGTGTATCTACGGGAACATGAAGCTTTTTAAGGGGTGAGAGTAATCTTTCAAGACCGTCCGTAAGTGCCGTCGGCGACGTTGTGTAGGTAAGAAGTGAACTTATAAAAATAAGCGATATTATTCTTACAGCCATGAATATTGCAGTAAAAATACCGCCTGTTGTGATTTTACCGCCGAAAAGCTCAATGGGAGTGCCCGTTTTATTGTAAAAAATCTGTAATGCAGACGTAAAGAATATAAGTATATATATCATTTTAAGGCCTTTCATTATAACCTTAAATGATATTTTTGACATCAGCACACAAAAAATTGAAAACAGAAAAACAAGTCCCAATGATAAAAAGTTTTTGCAAAGGAATATTTCCACAAGTGCAAAAACGGTTATAACAAGTTTGAATCTGGGGTCAAGCTTGTGGATAAAAGAGTCACCCGGGAAATACTGACCTATCGTAATATCTTTAATCATTTAAGCATTACCTCCTTTTTGAAGATAACGCAAAATCTCATTTTTTGCCTGTTCAACAGTATAAACAGACGTATTGAGATTGTATCCGTTCTTTCGGAGAGACGAAAAAATCCTTGTTATCTGGGGAATATTAAGTCCCATTTCCACAAGCTCGTCTGCGTGGGAGAATACCTCGTCAACGCTTCCGACAAGTGCGATTTTACCTTTATTAAGAACAACTATTCTGTCGGCAACGGATGCCACATCTTCCATTGAGTGAGAAACGATAATAACCGTACTGCCCGTGTTTTTGCGGTAATTCCGAATCAAATCAAGAATCTGCCTTCTGCCTCTGGGGTCAAGTCCTGCGGCAGGTTCGTCCATAATAAGAACTTCAGGCTCCATAGCCATAACGCCTGCTATGGCAACTCGTCTTTTTTCACCGCCCGACAAGTCAAAGGGAGATTTATCGAGCATATCTTCCCTTATGCCCGTAAATGCGGCGGCACGTCTGACACGCTTGTCAATCTCATCATCGGATAGTCCCATATTTGACGGTCCGAAAGCGATATCTTTATATACGGTTGATTCAAAAAGCTGATATTCGGGATACTGAAAGCAAAGTCCGACTTTGAATCTTGCTGCATGAGCCGATTCCTTGCTTTCGTTTATATCCTTGCCATTAAGCAGAATCTGCCCGTCGGTAGGCTTAAAAAGAGCATTAAAATGCTGAATAAGCGTTGATTTGCCCGACCCTGTATGACCGATGATTGCAAGCATTTCGCCTTTTTTGACAGAGAGATTAATGTTTTCAATGGCTGTCACCTGAAAAGGAGTGCCGACGGAATATTTATATGATAAATTCTTAATTTCGAGAACATCCATTACTTATCCCCTCCCGAAACAAAAAATTCAAATGCCTCAATAAATTCTTCGGGAGTAAGGATTCCCTCCGGTAATGAAACGCCGTTTTTTCTCAGCTCGTTTGCAAGCTTGGCACTTTCGGGCAATTCAAGTCCTGTACGCTCAATGATATCATCATGAGCAAAAACCTCTCTCGGTGTGCCGTTAAGTACAACCGAGCCCGAATCCATTACGATTACCCTGTCTGCCTTTACGGCTTCATCCATATAGTGAGTGATAAGAATTACCGTTATACCAAGCTCCTTGTTAAGCCTGAGC
Source organism: uncultured Eubacteriales bacterium (assembly GCA_964495345.1). GTDB lineage: Bacteria > Bacillota > Clostridia > Oscillospirales > Acutalibacteraceae > UBA1081. Next base: position 27,835 of record CAZBVV010000002.1, on the reverse strand, counting down.
ATAGCGTCCATAACCTCTGCCCTGCCTTTAGGGTCAAGCATGGCGGTAGGCTCGTCAAGTACGATACATTCCGTCTGCATAGCCATTATGCCGGCAATAGCAACACGCTGTTTCTGCCCGCCCGAAAGTTTACTTGGCTGATGAAAACGGTATTCATACATTCCGACCGTTTTTAGAGCATCATCCACTCTTTTGCGGATTTCCTCCGGTTCAACGCCTAAGTTTTCCGGACCGAAAGCTACGTCTTCCTCAACTATCGTTGCAACAATCTGATTGTCGGGATTCTGAAAAACAACGCCCACAGTCTGCCTGATGTCGTATTCAAGCTTTTCGTCGGCGGTGTCCATTCCTTTAACGAGGATTTTTCCGCTTTCGGGCAGAATGATTGCATTGGACAGCTTTGCAAGTGTTGATTTACCCGAGCCGTTATGACCGAGAATTGCAACAAATTCGCCTTTTTTTATATCTATGTTAATATTTTTACTTGCAAGCGGCAACGGTGTATCTGTATCAGATTCATAGCGGTAAGAAACATCGCTGAAGCTTACTATTGTGTTATCGTTCATTTAAAAATTCCTTAAATTTTATTTTTGCCATATAGCTGTTGAACCGCAAGGCAGACACAATCCTGTTGATGTGACAGGTAATCCCAATTCATCAGCAGAAACGCTGCCGCCAAACGAGGGTTTAATTACAGAGCCGAGTATGTACTGCATAACGGCAGGTGAAAGACCTGTTGTATAAGAGTTGAGCAGGAAAAGTAAGGATTCATCCGTAAGAAGCTCCTTACAGAGTGTGCAAAGATGAAATACCTCATCTTCAAGCTTCCATACCTCTCCGCCGGGACCTCTGCCGTATGAGGGCGGATCCATAATGATAATATCGTAGTGATTGCCTCGTCTGATTTCTCTTTCAACGAACTTTATACAGTCGTCAACAAGCCATCTTACGGGCATTTTATCCGTTCGGGATGAAACTGAGTTTTCCTTTGCCCAAAGCACCATACCCTTTGATGCGTCAACATGAGTTACAGCCGCACCTGCTTTAAGTGCTGAAACCGTTGCACCGCCCGTATAAGCAAACAGATTAAGAACTTTAATATCCCTGTTTTGCTTTTTTACCGTATCGGCAACAAAATCCCAGTTTACCGCCTGTTCGGGAAAAAGACCCGTGTGCTTAAAGCCCATTGTTTTTATGTTGAACGTAAGCTCGTTGTAGTTTATTGTCCATCTGTCCGGAATATTTTTATATACTTCCCAATTACCTCCGCCGCTGTTTGAACGGAAGTATCTTGCATCGGCATTTCGCCATAAAGGATGCTTTTTAGGAGTGTTCCAAATTACCTGGGGGTCGGGACGGATAAGGGTAACGTTCCCCCAACGTTCAAGGCGTTCACCGCCCGAACAGTCTATTAATTCATAATCAATCCATTTATCGGAAATTCGCATTTATATAAGCCTTTCTGCTACAATCTCAGCAATAGTTGTACTGAGTTTTTCAATTTGCTGAGGGTCTTTGCCTTCAAGCATTACTCTTACAAGAGGCTCCGTACCTGACGCTCTTACAAGAACTCTTCCGTTTTTACCAAGCTCTTTTTCGGCAACCTCTATTGCGTGCAGAATTGCCTTATCTTCATTAAGCCTGTGTTTACCCAAAACAGAAACACGTACATTTTTAAGCACCTGAGGATATATTTCGATTTCTTCGGCAAGTTCATCAAGTGATTTACCTGTATCTCTTATGATATTGAGAATCTGAACGGCTGAAAGCTGACCGTCACCGGTGGTAGCGTGGTCAAGGAAAATAAGATGTCCCGATTGCTCACCGCCGATGTGATAACCCTTTTCGAGCATACATTCAAGAACGTATCTGTCACCGACTTTTGTTTTTTCGCAGTTTATTCCGTTTTTCTCGCAGAATGAGAACAATCCCATATTACTCATAACGGTTGCAACAAGAGTGTTACCGTTAAGCTTATTCTTTTCTTTTAGATACTTTGCGGCAATAGCCATAAGTTTATCGCCGTCTACAAGTTTACCGTTTTTATCAACGGCAAGGAGTCTGTCGGCATCACCGTCAAAAGCAAAACCTAAATCAAGTGAATTTTCAACAACATATTTGGACAGATTTTCAATATGTGTGGAACCGCAATTATCATTGATATTCGTGCCGTTTGGATTTGCGTTGATAACAAAGCATTCTGCACCGAGCTGTTTAAACAGCTTGTTAGCAGTAACACTTGCCGAGCCGTTGGCACAATCAAGAGCAATACGCATACCGTAAAAAAGTCTGTCTGCGGTGTGTGCAAGATGTGTGATGTAATCGGATACGGCGTCGGTTGCAATCGTAACCTTACCAACACCACCGCCTACAACAACGGGAGGAGTTTTTGCCTCGTCAAGAATAATTGCTTCAATCTCGTTTTCCATGGCATCAGGCAATTTATAACCTGTGGACTGAAATATTTTAATTCCGTTGTATTCACAGGGGTTGTGTGATGCGGAAATCATTACGCCTGCATCATAGCCGTATTCTTTTACAAGATATGCAACGGCTGGTGTGGGAACAGTACCGAGCATAAGAACGTCAACACCCACGGAACAAAGTCCCGAAGCAATAGCCGCTGAAAGCATATCTGCTGATTTTCTTGTATCTGCACCGATTAAAACTCTCGGCTTATGATTTGTGTTTTCTGCAAGCACCATAGCCGCAGCTCTGCCTATTTGCATGGCAAGCTCTACCGTAATTTCTGTATTTGCAATACCTCTTGCACCGTCTGTACCGAATAATCTACCCATAAAAATCAAATCCTTTCAATAACGATTATATGTTTGCTATGTTAATTTTTGTTTAATACAAGCCTTGCTGCCTCGGTTTTGCTATGCCAAGATGAGCATACGCCGCATTTGTAACGACCCTACCTCTGGGCGTTCTGCCTAAAAATCCGATTTGCATAAGATATGGTTCGTAAACATCCTCAATAGTGACGGATTCTTCACCTATTGCGGCGGCAATCGTGTCAAGTCCAACAGGACCGCCGTTATAATTATTAATCATTGTGGTAAGAATCAATCTGTCGATATTATCAAGACCCAATTCGTCAATTTCCATTCTGGAAAGTGCAAGTCTTGCATCCGTTTCGGTAATCATACCGCTACCAACAACCTGTGCAAAATCCCTTGCTCGCTTCAGAAGTCTGTTTGCGATACGGGGTGTACCTCTTGACCTTGAGGCAATTTCCAATGCACCGTCTTCATCTATTTCAATACCGAGGATTGACGCACTTCTTTTTACAATTTGTGCAAGCTCATAAGGCGTATACAATTCAAGCCTTAAAACAACACCGAAACGGTCACGCAAGGGAGCTGTAAGCTGACCTGCTCTCGTTGTTGCCCCTACGAGTGTAAACTTTTTAAGGTCAAGCCTTATTGACCTTGCAGACGGGCCTTTACCGATAATGATATCAATAACATTGTCTTCCATAGCGGGATACAAAACTTCTTCAACGCTTCTTGAAAGACGGTGAATTTCGTCAATAAAGAGCACGTCACCCTCATTTAGATTTGTAAGAAGTGCTGCCAAATCGCCCGGCTTTTCTATTGCAGGTCCTGACGTGACTCTTATTTGTACTCCCATCTGATTGGCAATAATGCCTGCAAGAGTTGTTTTACCCAGACCGGGAGGACCGTAAAGCAGAACATGGTCAAGTGTTTCGTTTCTGCCAAGTGCCGCATCCATATAAATTTTAAGATTTTCCTTAACTTTCTCCTGCCCGATATAATCTTCAAGGGTTTTAGGTCTTAGAGAAACCTCCGTATCCGAGTCAGCCGAGCTGAAATCGGGTGACATCATCCTGTATTCTTCCTCATTTGCCATAATATATCACCCTTTCATTACAGATTTTTTGCAAGCAGAACGAGTGCTTTCTTTATCATTTCTTCAACGGACAGTGATGCATCAAGTGATTTAACAGCTTTTGAAGCATCATACTGAGTGTAACCGAGAAACTGCAAAGCAGAAACAGCCTCTTTGATATTTGATGACGAATCCTGTGAAAAATCGGCAACGGCAGAAGCATCATCCTCGGAAATACCAACGGTTAATTTACCTTTAAGCTCAAGAACGATACGCTGTGCAAGCTTTGGCCCTACACCCTGAGCCTTTGTTACTGCTTTATGGTCATTGTTTGAAACAGCAAGCGCAAGCCTTTCAGGAGTCATTTCCGACAAAACGGCAAGTGCCGCTTTCGGGCCCACACCCGATATTGCAATAAGCAGCTTAAAGCAGTCAAGCTCCTGCAAATCGTAAAATCCGAAAAGGTCAAGAGCATCCTCTTTTACGGAAAGATATGTATAAAGTGTAACTTTATTACCTGTTGAGCCGATTTTTTTAAGGGTATTGAGTGATGCATTGCATTTGAACGCAACGCCCGAACATTCTACTGCAACTGATGATGCATCCGTCGCAACTATATTACCTGTAACCGAATAAAACATTAAATTTTCCTCACTTATAACTTAACATACCAAGACCGGAACCGCTTGAATGAGCATGACATATAGCCATAGCAAGAGCATCTGCCGTATCGTCGGGTTTCGGCACTTTTTGAAGATTGAGCAAAAGCTTTGTCATTTCCTGTACCTGCTTTTTCTCTGCCCTGCCGTAGCCTACGACACTTTGCTTTACCTGTAAGGGCGTATATTCAAAAATGCCTACGTTTCTTTGCTTTGCCGCAAGCAGAATAACGCCTCTTGCCTGTGCAACATCTATTGCAGTTTTTGCATTTGTGTTAAAAAACAGCTTTTCAATAGCCATGGCATCGGGTGAAAATCTTTCAATAATTGCCGATAACTGAGTATAAATGTGCAATAATCGGTCATTAAAATCCGTATGTGCATCAGTTGTAACAGCACCGAAATCAAGCACCCTGAAATGGTTGTTTTTATACTCTACAACACCGTAGCCCACAATAGCATAGCCGGGGTCAATACCTAAAATAATCAAAAATACACCAACCTGTACAGCATAATTCATCTTAGTATAGCACAATCACTCGCAATTAGCAAGTAATATATAAATATTTAATTATTGATTTTTTTATAGTTGTATGATATTATTTTGTTTATTACAACACAAGAGAGGTTAATTATGTCTGATTATTTACATATGCGTCACGGCAACGATTCTCAAAGAGAAGAGCTTATGTCACTTTTGAACAAGACGTTCGGTTTTACTGCCGAGGAAGATAAATTTGAATCGCTTATTCCAAAGCTTTACAATGAGGAATATCATCCTGCCGAGAACAACATTATTCTTGACGTAAACGGTGAAATGAGAGCCGCAGTAGGCGTTTATTACAGCAAATTATATATTGGTGACGAAACACTTAAAACAGCCGGCATAGGCAACGTTGCAACTCACCCCGATTACAGAGGTGAGGGTTATATGAGATTCTGCATGGCTCTTGCCATGGATGAAATCAAGCAGAGCATGGCTGATATTGCAATACTCGGCGGTGCAAGACAGCGTTATGCTCATCACGGCTTTGAACACGGCGGTGCAAGGTATGAATTCACTTACTGCAAAGAGAATGTAACAAGAAAATTCTTTTGCGACAAAAAATCAGAATTTACAGCAAAACTTTTGGAAAAAAACGACACAAAAACTCTTGAAGCGATTGCAGATATTTATAACAGGCTCCCCTACAAAGCTGAAAGAAGTGCATCCACCATGTACGACATCATGAAAACGTGGAATGCAAAGCCTTACGCTGTGTTTGAGGGTGACACTTTAAAAGGCTGGTTTGTATTCAGCAAGGATATGCATTGTGTTTACGAGCTTGGTTTTGCAGACAAGAAAGATATTGAAGAAATTGTTATTTGTGCACTTGAAACAAGCGAAGATAAATCAATAAAGATTGCCTGCGGTGATATTGAAACAGACCTTTGCAGATTTCTTGCACTCAACTGCGAAAATTACAACATTTTTCATCCCGAAATGTTTAACATTATGTGCTACGAAAATGTCATAAGAGCATTACTTAAATTCAAAGCAAGGTACAACAAGCTGTGTGACGGCGAATGTGTACTGTTTATTGAGGGTAACAAGCTCCCCGAGCAGATTAAGATTACGGTAAAAGACAACGTCGTTACAGTTTGCGAAACGGAAGAAAGTCCGGATATTGCATTAAAGCATCTTGATGCCATGCGTCTTGTTTGCGGACTTTACTCCGACAAAAGAAATCAGTTATCCGCAGAATGTGCATCATGGTTTCCGTTGCCTCTTTACATCGCTCCGTCAGATACCGTTTAACAGAAGAATTAACAAAAATTTAATTCTTTTGCAACACAATCTCAACAGATAGTCCAAAACAATTATTGCAAGAAATAATCAACTGTGATAAAATAATTACAGGGGGTTTAACCATGAAAAAATCTCAGATAATTTTTAAAGCAATAGATGTTGTTTGTGAAAAATCACAGAATCCTTTTAATTATGACAACATTTACTGCATCAAGGATATACCTTTCAGCGACGAGGATGAAACACTTTCCACAGGTGATTTGTATTTTAATCCGCTGATTCTTAAAGACGGCAAAAAACATCCGATTATTGTGAACATTCACGGCGGCGGATTCGTTATGGGTGATAAAAGATACAGAAAAACACTTTGCGAATATTATGCAAGCAAGGACAATTTTGTCTACAACATAAATTACCGTTTACCGCCGAATGTGGATATTTTCGGCTGCCTTAACGATTGTGTGGATGCGGTGAATTTTGTTGAAAAACTTGCAGAGGAATACAGCATTGATTTAAACAGAATCGTTGTTACAGGTGATTCATCGGGAGCATATCTTGCAGCACAGATTGAGGCTATCAGAACAAATCCCGTACTCACCGAAAAGACAAAGGCTAAAGCTGTTAACGTGGATATTGCGGCTCTGATACTCCACAGCGGTCCGTATGATATGGAGAGCATGATGAGTGTTGATATGCCCATGGGACTCATTCCCGAATTAGCTTCCCTGTTGGTTGGTTATGACCTTAAAGAAGACATGAGCGACATTAAGGACTACAAATATTTTGATTATATGTCCCCTATTAATTTTGTAAACGAAAAATGGTGTCCCGTCTTTATCTCATGGTCAGATTCAGACGTTATTTGCACGAATCAGGGCAGACCTATGGCTGAAAAACTGATGAAATACAGTCCGAAGGTGTCAACATTCTATGCAGAAGGGCTTACAAACGGACATTGTTTCCACCTTATGATAAAAAAGGATATTGCCATGAAATGCCTTGAAAACAGCATGAAATTTATAGAGGATTTGTTTGCTGAGCAAAAAGAAGCTGTTACCGTATAAACAAATCAATCAAAAAAAAGCCACCGGTTCAGCCGGTGGTTTAACTGTTATTTTTCGCCTCGTTCACGGATGATATATCTTGTAGGCGTACCTTCAAGACCGAAAACTTCGCGTATTCTGTTATCAATATAACGCTGATAGCTGTAATGGAACAGCTCTTTATTATTAACGAAGCATACAAATGTAGGCGGTCTTGTGGACGGCTGAGTCATATAATAAATTTTAAGTCGCTTACCCTTATCCGTAGGCGGCTGAACTCTTGTCTGTGCTTCGGCAAGAATTTCGTTAAGTCTGCCCGTTCTGATACGCATAGCGTTCTGAGCATCTACCGCATTGATAAGTTCAAAAAGCTTATTGAGTCGCAAGCCTGTTTTAGCGGAAATAAAAATAATGGGAGCGTATGACATGAAAGAAAAATCATTCATCAGCTTTTTTCTGTACGCATCCATGGTTTTACCGTCTTTTTCAACTGCGTCCCACTTATTCACAACGATTATACAGCCTTTGCCCTCCTCGTGGGCGATCCCTGCAACCTTAGAATCCTGCTCTGTAAAGCCTTCGGTAGCATCAATCATAATAACGCACACATTCGACCTCTGAACTGCCATAATTGTACGCATAACGCTGTACTTTTCGATTGTATCGTCAACCTTTGACTTTCTGCGGAGACCTGCCGTATCAATAAGCATATATTTGCCGTACTGATTTTCAACGGTGGTATCGGTAGCATCACGGGTTGTGCCTGCAATATCGGAAACAATAACTCGTTCTTCACCGCAGATAGCATTAACAAGTGAGGATTTACCTACATTCGGTTTACCGATAATGGCAACCTTGATATATTCCTCCTCGTCCTCTTGTGCAGCTTCACCACCGATATATTTGAACACTTCATCAAGCAAATCGCCTGTGCCGTGACCGTGTGCCGCAGATACACCGATAGGATCACCCAAGCCGAGATTATAAAATTCATAAATCTCAACAGGCGGAGCACCGATAGTATCGCATTTGTTAACGCAAAGCACGATAGGTTTGCCGCTTTTTAAAAGCATGGTTGCAACTTCTGCATCGGTTGCAACTACACCTGTTCTGATGTCGGTAACAAATATTATGGCATCAGCACTGTCAATGGCGATCTGTGCCTGACGACGCATCTGCGAAAGTATAACATCGTCGGAATAAGGCTCAATACCGCCTGTATCAACAAGCAAAAAGCTCTTACCAAGCCACTCGCACTCAGCATACAGCCTGTCTCTTGTAACACCGGGTGTATCATCAACAATAGCGAGCCTCTGACCGCAAAGTTTGTTAAAAAGCGTCGATTTACCCACATTCGGTCTGCCGACTATTGCAACAATAGGTTTTGCCAAAACTGCAACCTCCTTCTTTTTATAAAAATTCTTTAAACAACACCAAAAAGGCGGGGAACAAATTCACCGCCTTAAATGTAAGAAACAAATTTGAGATTATTCTTCTACGCTGATAACCTGTCTGCCGTTGTAGTAGCCACAGTTAGCGCATACTCTGTGTGTTTCCTTGTATTCACCGCACTGTGAACATTTCTGGAGAGAGGGTGCTTCCATCTTCCAAACACTTGAACGTCTCTTATCTCTTCTTGCACGGGAAACTCTTCTTGCAGGTACTGCCATTATAAAAACCTCCTAATAATTTACACTCTTATTCATCATCGTCTAAAAGCTGTTGTAACACGGCAAACCTTGGGTCAATCGGTTTTTTGCAGTTACATGAGCGTTCATTAAAGTCTATTCCGCAATAGGGACACAGACCTTTACAATCCGATTTGCACAAAAATCTTGCAGGTAAAGCAAGGTAAACATCTTCCTGCACAAGTACATCAAGATCAAGAAGCATATTCTCTACTAAAATAAAATCGTCATTATCCTCATCGTTAAGCTGAGATACGAGAAGATGCTCCATGGGAACGCTTAGCTTTTTAACTATATCTTTGGCACACTTTGCACATTGAGCCGAAACGGAACACTCAACATCTGCTTTTAATAAAACTATGCTGTTTGAACTTTTTATACGACCTTTTACAGTAACGGGAGATACGAACATTGTATCTTCGCTTGTAAATTGATAGTCAATATCAAGTACACCATCGTCTTCAAAAAAGCGACGCAGTTCAATTTTCATCTGCAAAGTCCTCCAAAATACGAACAGAGTATATTATATATTCATTTTGCGGTTTTGTCAATACTTTTTAATATTTTTTACCGCAAAACAGGAATTTTTTTGGAATTCAATTACTTGAGTTCACAGAATGAAAGAACACTTGCAGGTATATTTTCAGTTTCTGTTGAAACCGTAAATGTGAACTTAACATCTGCATCTGCCGCCAGAGCATTAACTTTTGCAAGGAAAGCTGCAAGCTCATCGTAATCTCTTGAACCGATACGGAGTGTAGCGTCAACAAGAATGTCGGTAATGTCGTGGTCGCCTGCACAAAGACCTGCAAGCAAGCCGTAGAAAGCATCGAAGCCTTTAATATCGTAATGGTCTGCGGAAACGAGTCTTACGCTGGGCTTAATATCGTATCTGAGAGCATCTTTCTGCTCAACACAAATAACGTGACCCTGAGAAGCCTGGAATGCTTCATCAATAAGAGCGATAAGCTTCTTTGTTTTGCCGCTGCCTTTTGTTCCTGTAAGTAATGTAATCATTTGAATTTCTCCTTTACTTTATAATAATGGGTTAATTATTTATTCTCTTTTCAAGGCTTTCTGCCAAGTCCTCATAACCGGGTTTACCAAGTAATGCGAACATATTTTTCTTATAGCTTTCAACACCGGGCTGATCAAAGGGATTTACACCCAGCATATAGCCGGAAACTGCACAAGCCTTTTCAAGAAAATATATAAGATAACCTAAATTATATGCATCCATTTTGTCAACCTCAAGCACAATATTGGGAACGTCACCGTCTGTGTGAGCAAGTATAGTACCCTCAAAGGCTTTTGAGTTGACGTACGACATTGTCTTACCTGCAATAAAGTTAAGACCGTCGCTGTTATTTTCGTCTTCATCTATAACGATATCGCACTTTGGTTCATTAAATACAACAACAGTTTCAAACAACTGACGCTGACCTTCCTGAACATACTGACCGAGAGAATGAAGATCTGTTGAATATATAGCGGAAGAAGGGAAAATACCCTTATTATCTTTGCCTTCGCTTTCACCGAAAAGCTGTTTGAACCATTCGTTCATCATTGTGTAATCCGGTTCGTAGCAAACCATCATTTCAACGTTTTTGCCCTGTCTTAACAGGATGTTTCTGATGGCGGCATATTTACAGCAATCGTTGGTAAGAACATCGCCGTTTTCGTATTTTTTCATAGCGTCGTAAGCACCGTTCATAAGTGCATCAACATCAACACCTGCAACAGCTATGGGAAGAAGTCCGACCGCAGTAAGAACTGAGAATCTGCCGCCCACATCGTCGGGTACAACAAAGGTCTGATATCCCTCGCTGTCTGCCATCTCTTTAAGTGTGCCCTTTGCTTTATCCGTTGTAGCGTAAATTCTGCCTGCAGCTTCCTTTTCGCCGTATTTTTCGATAAGAAGAGCTTTAAAAAGTCTGAATGCTACGGCAGGCTCCGTAGTAGTACCTGATTTTGAAATAACGTTTACTGAAAAATCACAGGTTCTGCATATGGAGAGTACCTCTGAAATTTCGGTAGGACTTAACGAATTGCCTACGAAAAAAATCTTGGGAGTATCTTTTGCAACTACATTATAATTTTTTGATTTACAAAATTCTATAGCTGCTCTTGCACCTAAGTATGAGCCGCCGATTCCGATAACAACGAGAACGTCGGAATCCTTATTTATTTTTTCTGCGGCAGATTTGATACGTGCAAATTCTTCCTTATCATAATTTTCGGGAAGATTCAGCCAGCCGTGAAAAGCATTACCTGCTGCAGTTGCTTTTGTTGAATAGAGTTGTTCGTAAGCACCTTTGACTTCACCCTCGACAGCGGCAATATCCGCATCGCTGACAAAAGTTGAGAGATACTTACAATTAAGTTTAATCGCCATTGTGTTTGCCTCGCAAAAAATTTAATTTGGTTTATTATACTATGTATTTTAAAATTTTTCAATAGAAATTTGGACATTACCATATATTTTTTTATTTTTTCTAAGAAAATGAGGTCAGAAGCTTATAAATTGCAACAAAGAAATTAAGTTTTTCAACACTTGTCGATGTTTTTATATTGTATTCACTTACAACGTCATCTCCGAGATAAACCTTTACTTTCCCCACGTTCTCCCCTGCTTCTACGGGAGCTTCAACACTTTCGGGCAGTTCGATTTTAACTTTAACTTCACCGTTGTTACTTTTATTGACAAGAAGTGCATCCAGCATGGGGATTTCAAGTGAGACTTTTTCTTCTTTGCCATGGGTTACGTTTAAATCCCTCACAAGTTCCGAATCAAAAACAGGCTGAACGATTTTGTAGTTTGCAAATCCCCAGTTAAGGAGATTCTGTGCGGTGGCAAATCTGTCATTACTGTTATCGCTGCCAAGCACGACGGCTATAAGCTCCATTGAATCTCTTTCGGCAGTTGCACACACGCAGCAGCCTGCTTTTTCGGTAGTTCCCGTTTTAAGTCCCGTTATTCCGTTGTAAGTGCGTACAAGTTTATTTGTATTAACGAGCTGAGTTTCGCCGCCACGCAGAGAATCCATCCACACGGTAGTATACTGCTTTACAAAATCATGGTTTGCAATAAGCTCCCGAGCCATCAATGCTATATCGTAAGCCGTAGTGAGATGGGTGTCGGTGGTATCGTCAAGACCTGAACAGTTATCAAAATTTGTATTATTCATACCAAGCTGTTCAGCTTTTTTATTCATTTCGGCAACAAAAGCTTCCTCACTGCCGCTTAAATATTCACCCAAAAGAGTGCAAGCGTCGTTTGCACTGTAAATGCAGGTTGCTTTTAAAAGCTCTTCAACGGTCATAACCTCGCCCTGTTCAAGCCAGATCTGTGAACCGCCTTTTGCGGCGGCAGTTGCAGAACAGGCAACTTCATCAGACAGTTTTATTTTACCCGAATCTATGGCTTCGCAAACAAGTAAAATAGTCATTATTTTTGTGACGGAAGCAGGATAAAGCAGGTCGTTCTCATTTTCGGCATAAAGAACTTTACCTGTGGATTTTTCCATAAGCACAACTGCTTTGGCGTATGTTTCAATCTGAACATCCGACATAACGGCAGAAACATCCACCGTTTCATCCGTAACGTGTGCCGCTAACGAATACTCTGCCACATCATCAACCGAAAGTTCCTTTGCAAAAGAAAAACAACTGAAATTCAACAATAAAAATACTGCCAATAAAAATGTAAATCTTCTTTTCATTTATAACACACCTTTTTAAAAATACTTTTTATAATTTTATGCCCAAGCTGATTGCAATATACTTGCTTTTTTGTCGAGTGTTGCTTATAATAATAAGTTAGGATGTGATAAAAATGAAAGCAGCAATTTACACACTCGGATGCAAAGTAAATCAGTATGAATCCGAAGAAATGAAAGAAATGCTTACAAAAAACGGATATCTCGTTGTAAGTCACAAAGAGAATGCCGATGTATACATTATAAATTCCTGTACGGTTACTGCCGAAAGTAACAGAAAAACAAGGCAGGCTGTAAGAAAATTCAAATCAGCCCATCCTGATTCAGTTGTGGTTATGACAGGCTGTGTACCTCAGGCGTTTCCCGATGAGGCTCTTGCGATAAAAGAAGCTGATATTATTCTGGGCAACAAAAACAATGGTTTGCTTATTGACGCTTTAAATAAATATTTTGCAGAACATAGAAATGTAATCAATATTTCACAGCATCGGAATGATGACAGGTACAACGGCGGAATTATCAACGATTTTTCGGAGCATACAAGAGCATTTGTAAAAATTCAGGACGGATGTAACAGATTTTGCTCATACTGTGCAATTCCTTACGCAAGAGGAAGAAGCAGGTCAAAGGCTCTTGACGACGTTAAAGAAGAAATCAAATCCCTTGCTAAAAACGGATTTAAAGAAATTGTTTTTGTGGGTATAAATCTTTCCGCATACGGCAGAGATATCGGCTGTACGCTTGCAGATGCAGTAGTTGCCGCAGAAACCACAGACGGCATTGAGCGTATAAGACTCGGCTCACTTGAACCCGACCACATCACCGATGAAATGATTGATATTTTTGCGTCCTGCAAAAAATTCTGCCCCCAATTCCATATTTCTCTGCAAAGCGGATGTGACACCGTTCTTAAAAGAATGAACAGGCACTACAATTCCGAAGAATATGCTTCTCTTGTTAAGAAATTAAGAAACACTTTTGAAGACACATCAATTACTACCGATATAATTACAGGTTTTCCCGGTGAAACGGATGAAGAATTTAAACAGACAGTTGAATTTGCAAAAAAGATTAAATTTGAAAAAGTGCATGTATTTCCCTATTCAATAAGAGAAGGTACAAAAGCCGCCAAAATGGACGGACAGCTTCCCAATTCCGTTAAGAGTGAGCGAGCCGCAGAGCTTTCTTCCGTTTGCGAAAAATTAAGAGCCGGTGCGTTCGGTGATATAATCGGTAAAACATATGCCGTACTTTTTGAAGCTCCTAAAAACGGTTATCAATGCGGCTACACAAAAAATTACACACCGGTAATTGTAAAATGTGACGAATGTCTTACGGGTGTTATCAGAGATGTTAAAATCACCGCTGTATCCGGAGAAAACTGCATAGGCGAATTAATTTAAAAACTTAACTTTTTCTTTACTTTTTATTGTATTTATTTTATTTTCCGTATGTTTTAATATAATCACAACCGTGACACTTCATAAAGGAGATATACAATGTATAACGTTCTTGTTTGCGATGACGATTCCGCTATTCTTGAATCCATTGAAATCTATTTAAAATCAGAGGGCTACAACATTATCACAGCTTGTGACGGTGTTCAGGCTATTGAAAAAATAGAAGAAAATGAAATTCACTGTCTTGTGCTTGACATTATGATGCCGAGAATGGACGGACTCAAAACCACAATAAAAATAAGGGAAAAATACAACTTTCCTATTATTCTGCTTTCTGCAAGGAGTGAGGATACGGACAAAATAACAGGTCTGGGCTTCGGTGCCGACGACTATGTTACAAAACCGTTTAATCCTCTTGAGCTTGTTGCAAGGGTCAAATCGCAGATAAGGCGTTACAGTATGCTCGGCAGCATGAAAAAAAGCGAAAATATGCTCATTACAGGCGGTCTTGCTCTTAACAGAGACAGCAAAGAGGTTCTTGTTGACGGCGAGAGTATCACACTTACCGCAAAGGAATACAGCATATTGGAGTATCTTATGCTTAATATGGGAAGAGTTTTATCGGGCACTCAAATTTATGAAGCGGTATGGAACGAGCCGGCATTTCACACTGAAAAAACTGTCACGGTACATATAAGGAACATTCGGGAAAAAATAGAAATCAACCCGAAAGAACCTAAATACTTAAAGGTGGTGTGGGGACTTGGCTACAAAATCGAAAAAATTTAAACACACATTATTTTCAAAGGGATTATGCCTGATTCTGTCTGCCGTTATGTTTTTCTCGGCGGCATACAGTGCAATCGTATTTTTTCAGTCATTGATAATTTTCGGTCCCGAAAATTATTTAAACGGTAATGATGATGTAAGTTTTTATAATACGCTTGCTTTCAAAGACGAATTCGCAAGTGATGCTTACAAAATTTCACAGCTTGCAGACAGTAACATATCCGTTATTACCTCTGTAATAGATTCACAGGCGGAAGCAACAGTAAATGCAGCAGTTGAAAGCTATCTGACAAAAAAAGCCGCTATTATAAAATCAGAGCTTGAATATGCTGTAGAAAACTACGATGAATCATATTTCAACTATGAATACACAGCTGAACTTGTAACAATACCTGAAAGTCAGACAATAATTACGGAAGAAGTAAGCACATCAGAAGAAACGACAACAGTCAATATACCGAAAAATGTTGAAGCGGCAAAAAAAATACTCGAAACTGCAGAAGGCAAGGATTTTCTTAATTATGAAGCTCTTGTAAGAAGCGATGCTTTTGACTACGATTTTTCTTATACGGCAGATATTTATTACAATCAGACGATTGATACATCTGCATCATATCAAACAATTCTTTTTATTGATAATCTCAAATATTCCGAATCGCAGATAAAAAAGCAGTTTTATGCACAATACAACAGCGAAAAACAGTCTTTCATAAACGACCTGACATATGATACCTATTCTAACAAATATGAACTTGAAGAATTAATGAATTTCCGCTATTATGCAGAAGATTCACAAGGTACGGTATACACAAATATCGACGGAGATTTCAATGTTGCATATATAATCAATCACGATATTTATGCTTATTTTGACGGTAAGGACATTGTGATTCACGGTTTTGCTGATGACAAGGACACCACGGGACGTATTAAAAACATTTTGACATTATCTAACGGAAAGTGCGTATACATCTACATGGAGGATGTTGTTATCGGTGATACTGCTGAGTCAGACATTTACCGTTCGTTGTATGATGCATATTATGAATGTTACGATTTATCAGCAGTTTTATTGATAACGGTATTCATTGTAAGTCTTATAATGGCAATAATTCTGCTTGTTGCTTTTGCCTGTGCCTGCGGTCATAAGAATGATTTTGAATACCCCGTGCTTGCATTGATTGACAAAGTACCTACGGATATTCACTTTATATTATCATTCGGCATTATTGCGGCAGGTGTAGCAGGTGCAACAGCATTGATTATAAATCTGTTCCTTGATGCCAATAATCCGTATGAATATGTAACTATGTTAAAGTATGTTATCTCGTTAATTGCTGTGATTTGCTGGATTGTACTTGCTGAATGGATTTCATCAACGGCACGAATCAAAAAATGCGGCTATTCATTCTTTAAAAGAACTCTTATTGCAAAATTCGTCAGTTGGAATTGCAGAGGATTCAGAAAGCTCAAGGATAAAATTATTAAGGTTTTTTCATACAAACCAAAAGTTCTTACGGCAAAGGCTATAATAATGGTAATAGGTTATGCAGGGATTAATATAGCATTGATTCTCTTTGCGATTGGCGGTTATTATTTTGTAAGTGCGGGCGAAATAGCGTTATTATCCATTATTGTAATGATAATATTCAACTCAATTGTTGCATATTTTTCAGCTAAGTATGTAAAGATGCTTGATCTGATAATTGCCGCATCCTGTGAGCACAAAGAAGTGGATTTCGGAGCTGAAAAAGCACCCGATTCATTGGCTCTGCTTGCAAATAATCTTACAAACACAAATGCTGAACTTGAAAGAGCTGTTGCACAGGCTGTAAAAGACGAGCAGATGAAAACGGAGCTTATTACAAACGTTTCACACGACCTGAAAACTCCCCTTACGTCGCTTATAACCTATTCCGATTTATTGTCAAAATGTGATATTACGGATGAATCGGCAATAAAATATACGGATGTTATACACAGGCAGTCAATCAAACTTAAAAGGCTTATCGAAGATTTGATTGAAGCGTCAAAGGTGTCGTCAGGTAACGTTACTCTTAATATGTCCATACTCAACTTATCGGAGCTTGCGATACAGGCAACAGTTGAATATGCCCCCGAAACGGAGAAAAACGGCAACGAGATTGTATTTAACGAGCCGGACAACGCACCCAAAGTTATTGCCGACAGTGCAAAAACTTACAGAATAATATCCAATCTTTTAAGTAATGCAAAAAAATATTCAGCACCCGATACAAGAATTTACGTTTCGGTATATACTGACGGTGTAAACGGATATTTTGAAGTAAAAAACATTTCAAACGAGCCGCTTAATATTTCTCCCGACGAGCTTACCGAACGATTTGTAAGAGGTGACAAGTCAAGATCTAAAGAGGGTAACGGTCTGGGTCTTGCAATAGCAAAAGACCTGTGTACTCTCCAGAACGGCGAACTGAAGCTGATTATTGACGGTGATTTGTTTAAGGCTATTGTAAAACTCCCCTGTAAGCAGGAAGAACAGCTTGAACAAATAATTGAACAATCAACGGAAGATACAACAGAAGCATAAAAAAATCGGGGCTGTGAAAACAGCCCCAACATATTTACTTTAACGGAATCGTTACATCGTAATCGGTGTGCCATATACCTGCTGTGAAGCTTCTTGCACGGACAATTACTTCATCTTCATATACTTCGATATTGTAGCCTTCGCCAAGCACCGAACCGCCCTGTGTACTAAGATACATATATGACGGAAGGTTGATTGAATGGAATGAGCCGTCAGATTCAACGGAAGCATATCCGTAAAGAGCTGACTGACTGTCATTAGAAAAGCCGTTATGAATGTGTCCGGAAATCATAAACACATTTTCATAATCTTTAAGAATTGCCTCAACCTCATAATTCTGTGCACCGAGACTGCCGTCAAGAATGTTCGGCTCTTCTTCACCCCATGTTTCGGGAAGACCGTGTGATTCAGCTATAGGCCAATGACTGATAACGAAAATGGGTAAATCTTTTTCGGCGGCTTTATCCATTTCTGCTCTTAACCATTGGAGCTGTGTATCGCTGATATAAGCGGCAACATTAGTGCCCTCACTTGCCATAACGATGAAAGTATAGCCGTTGATTTCAGTTGAATAATAACATTCCGTAAGCTCTCTGCCTGTTATTTCCTTTGAATATTTTATAAAGTTTTCTTTTGCAGGCTCATATCTGTCGTCATCATCCGTCCATGTGTCGTGATTACCTACCGCCATAAGAATTTCTTTTGCAGGCGAATAGTTTTCAAATGCTTTTTTGAGGTTTTCATACTCTTCAACATAGCCGTGATTGGTAATGTCACCTGCAAGAATAAGTGCGTCAAGCTCGTAATCAGCATTTTCCATATCCGACAAACCGCATTTAAGCACCTGACGGCGTACCAGATCATCCGTCATATGAACGTCTGAAACTGCGGCAAAGTTAAGAAGAATCTCATCTTCATTTGTCACATTGTAAGCATCTTTACCTGAAAAGTTTCCGAATATGGAAAAAGTAAAGATATTGATAACTGAAAGTACGATAGAAATAAGACCTTTAATAATATTCATTTTTACCTCTCCTTAAATTTATTTTAAATCATTTATTATCATTTTTGCAATTTTATAAACGTCACCACAGCCGAGAGTTATAACTATATCGCCATCCTCCGCAAGCTCCTGTACTCGCTTTGAAACTTCCGCAAAAGTGGGATACCATTCGCTGTCCGGAATTTTCGCCGCAAGGTCAGCAGAGTAAATATTGTAAGTGTTTTTCTCTCTCGAACCCATTATTTCAGTCATAACCACTTTATCAGCTATTGACAGAACGTCGGCAAAATCATCAAGCAGCATCGCTGTTCTTGAATATGTGAAAGGCTGAAAAACTGCAATTACTTTGTTATAATTCATCTTTTTGGCAGCTTCAAGGGTAACTCTGAGCTCCGTGGGATGATGAGCATAATCATCAACAATGGTGATACCTTTATATTCGCCCAGCTTTTCAAATCGTCTGCCTGCACCGTAAAAATCATGGAGCAGGTCAATGGCTGTTTTTGCATCGACTCCTGCATATACTGCTGATGCTATTGCCGCAAGAGCGTTGTAGATGTTATGTTTTCCGGGAACGGACAAAGATGCCCTGCCCTGCTTTTCACCTTTATAATAAACATCAAAACAGGAATATGCACCGTTTTCAACAGCGAAATTGTCTGCATACCAATCGTTCTTGCTGTCAAGACCGAAAGTGATATAATTCTTTTCCCCCGTTTCGGAAACAACCTTTAATGTATCTTCATCATCACCGTTATAAATTACTGTTTGAGCCATTGATGCAAATTCAACGAATGAATGACGAAGATTATCCATTGTCTTGAAAAATTCCATATGGTCTGCATCAACGTTAAGAATCACA
Organism: uncultured Eubacteriales bacterium; assembly: GCA_964495345.1. Taxonomy (GTDB): domain Bacteria; phylum Bacillota; class Clostridia; order Oscillospirales; family Acutalibacteraceae; genus UBA1081. Next base: position 8,459 of record CAZBVV010000002.1, on the reverse strand, counting down.
CTGCACTTGGGTGAAAGCTCAAGGAACGTATTGGAATATTCACAGGCTTCACAAACAAAAATATCGGAATTACCTGTTATACCGTTTGTACCCGTCATGGGAAGCTTACCGCCGATAACCGCAGAGGGGTCAACACCTGCGTTTATAAGAATCTGGGTAAGCATTGACGTAACCGTGGTTTTTCCGTGAGTTCCGCTTATACCTATACAGTTACCGAACTTTCTTGAAACTGCACCCAGAAGCTTTGAGCGTTCAAAAGTGGGTATTCCGCTTTCAAAAGCCGCTATAAGTTCGGGATTATCCTTTTGTATTGCGGCTGTGTATATTATCATTTCCGCATCCTGTATATTCTCCGCTTTCTGACCGAGAACTACGGGAATACCAAGATTTTTAATTCTTGCAAGTGTGTCTGTTTCGTTGTTATCCGACCCTGTAAGTTCATATCCTTTGGAATGTAAAATCTCCGCAAGAGGGCACATTCCCGAGCCGCCTATACCAATAAAATGTATCTTTTTTACAGTATCAAGATATTTATCTGCTTCAAACAATTAATTCATCTCCAAATTATTCTATCGTTATTTCAATAGGCTGTCTGTTCTGGAATATGGTAACGCAGTCAAAACCTGCCTCTTTTGCCGCTGCCATAGCGTCTTTGATGCCTACGCCGATATCCTTTGCAAAATGAGCATCTGATCCGACGGACACAAGCTTACCGCCAAGTTCTCTGAATCTTTTTACGGTTCCGATTTCAGGCGAAAGACGGTCAATAGGCTGACGCAGACCTGCTGAATTTATTTCAAGAGCAATATCCTTTTCTGCCGCAAGCTTTAAAATTTCGTCAACCTGTGAACTGTATTTGTTTATATCCTCTCTGATATTATTTCTTGAATACAGATAACGGAAAGGATACGTTAAATGTGCAAGAATATCAAAATTACCCCATTCAAGCATAGTCAGAATCTCACTAAAATATTCTTTCAGTTCTGCTTCAACGTCAATCCCCGTAAAATCTTCTATATAATAAAAATCCTGCTTATTCCTCAGGTTGTGAACGGAGCCTATTACCACATCAAACTTTTGTGATGCAATAATTTTTTCCGCTGTGGGAATATCGTATGCCGGCTGACCCAGTTCAATTCCGTTAAGGACAAGGAGTTTGCCTGTAAATGCACTTTTTGCTTTTGCAATTTCAAAAAATGCCTGACGCACGTTCCTCTCACCGTTGTCTTTATAAAAAGCATCAACCTCACAATGGTCGGTAAAGGCAATAGCACGCATATTTTTGTTGCAAGCACCATCACACATATACACGGGTGAATGATGCCCGTCAAAGGAATTATCCGTATGAGTATGCATATCTACCATATTTTTAAAAATCATTTCCATCACCAAAAATTTAAAATACTCTTAGATATGTTAACATAAACTTCTTGTATTTACAATATTTTGGAAAAAAATTGTTGAAAATTTCATTAAAAAAAGTTAAAATAATATTAAGGAGCGTGTTCATATGGAAATCAAAGTAAAAGCTGCCGCAAAAGTTAATCTTATTCTTGACCTTACAGCCACACTTGAAAACGGCTATCACAGTATTTATACGGTTATGCAATCTGTCGGTGTTTACGATACCGCCACATTAAAGCTCAATGACAGCGGAAAAATCAAATTATCCTGTTCGCTGCCGTATATCCCCACAAACGAAAAAAACACCGCATACAAAGCCGCAAAGTACTTTTTTGAACATATCGGTGACGCCACTCACGGTGTTGACATTCATATTGATAAAATGATCCCCGTACAGGCAGGTATGGCAGGCGGAAGTGCTGATGCCGCTGCAGTAATAAAAGGACTTAATCATCTTTTTGGTAATAAGCTCAGCGATGATGAAATGTATACTCTGGGTGAAAAAGTCGGTGCAGACGTACCTTTCTGTATTACAGGAGGAACGAGATTGTGCCTGAACAAAGGTGAAATAATGGCAAAACTGCCCGATTTACCGGAATGTTATATGGTAATAGTAAAACCCGAGCAGGGTGTTTCCACCGCATCTGCATATGCAAACTTTGATGCCGCAGAATGGATAAGACATCCCGACAACGAAGGATTCCTGTTTGCCGCCACACAAAAAGATTTAAGAACAATGTGTTACAAGGCTTCAAATGTATTTGAACAGGTTGTTGAGGTGAGTGACAGAGTTAAAATTAAATCCGTTATGCGAAACCGCAACGCTATGATGGCTATGATGACAGGCAGCGGAACTGCCGTATTCGGAATTTTTGAAAACAAAAAAGATGCGAAAAAATGTGCAGAAGAATTAAGAGATAAATTCAAAAATGTGTTTGAAACCGTACCTGTAAAAAAAGCTATTGAAATTATTGAATAAACTGAATAATTTTGGATATAACCGTCTATCATTCATTTGACAGACGGTTATTTTTTTTGGGAGAAACATTATGACGAAACAGAAACACAGAAATCTTGTTATAGGAGCATCGTTTGCTGTTGCATTTTTATTAATCAGCAACGTATTTTGCTTTGCACACACCTGTAAAACAATTTGTGATGACGTTATAAGACTGCACATAATCGCAAATTCCGATGCAGAATACGACCAGGAGCTGAAAATTAAAGTAAGAGACGCAATACTTGAACAATGCCCTGTAATTTTTGACGGCTCGGTTACAAGCGAAGATGCAAAAGAAAAAATTATGCCACAAGTTCAAAATTTAACTGAAATTGCAAAAAAGGTAATAACTACAAACGGATATAATTATGATGTACAAGTGACACTTGAAACCGAATACTTTTCAACAAGAGTTTATGATAACACGGTTACTCTCCCTGCGGGAAAATACCTTGCGTTGAAAATTGTTATCGGCAACGGTGAGGGCAAAAACTGGTGGTGCGTTATGTTCCCATCTCTTTGTCTGCCTGCCGCAGAAGAAACAGACGAAGAAAAGCTGAATTCCGTGTTCTCGGATGCACAAAAAAGTGTAGTTCTTGCAAGTGGAAAATATGACATAAGATTTAAAATTGTTGAATATGCAGAAATGCTGAAAAACTATTTTACAGCAAAAAATGAATAACCGTAATGTATATACAATGTTTAAAACTCAGGTCAAAACTTAGATGTAAAGCTAATATACTTTTCAATTTTGGCTTACTTTTGAACATTTATGAACATTTTGAGCAGAGTTTTGAACATTTTGCGTTTAAAACTCTGTTTATTAAAGCAATTTTACTTTACACATAAATATACAAAAATATTTGTAAAGTTTTTCTGCTTTACACCACAAATTAAAGCGTAAAGTTATGACACTTTACGCTTCTTTCTGTTATTTAATTTGAGTTATCTTATCACCTTTTACAAGAAATACTCGTTTTGCGTGTTCGGCAAAGAAGCCGTCGTTTGCTATTGAGTCAGTATAGAAATCATCTATTTCTACATTCTCGCCAAATTCCTCTTTCAAGGCAATAATCTTATTCTGTCGCATACAGATACGGGTTATTTCGCCTGTATTGCTGTCTATTTTAGAACAAACAGCATACTTTATACCGAGTCTTTTTGCTATTTCGTTGATAGTTAGCTCGGGTGAGGCAGTTAAAATAACGTCATCATCTTTCTGAACTTCGCTGTAAAATTTTTTAATCTTATGCATATGCTCATCCCAGAATTTTACTGTGAATTCCTCCCAATTATCATAGTCACAGTAGCATTTTTTTATAACCGGAGCGTAGTCTGTCATCATTTGCTCTACGGTTATTTTTCCGAGTTTGTATTTAGCAAATGCAACGATTACTTTCGGAATGTAACGTACAAAAGTGCGATTTACTTTAACATACTCAATAAAGAAATCCCAAAAACTTTCGCCGTCATAAATCGTATTGTCAAAATCGTAAACATTCATGTTTTAATTATACAATATCCTTATTAAAAATTCAATCTTTATATTGAAAAATTGTAATATTTGTTATATAATATCGGTAATATTTTTATATTTTCTTGAGGTGATTTTATGCTTAACGAACCCCAGATTGGTAAGCTTATTGATAAAATAGGCAGATTTACCGAACTTTTAGAGCCGATGATTTTTGAAACACAGGAAACTATCGACTTTACACAGTACGTCACAAAGGACAGGCTTCATGAAATTCCGGATGATTCCCTGTTCTCAACCGTTGAAAGAGGTGCAACATGGTACGGCAAGGATGCTTACAGCTGGTACAAAACATCTTATACCGTTCCCGAAAATCTTAACGGAAAAGACCTTTTTATTAAGCCCCACATGGAAGGCTACGAAGCACTCCTTTTTGTAAACGGCAGAACAATGGGTACATTTGCTACAAAGATTGTTTATACAGGTCACGGCAACCATTACTGCGACATGATTAAGAAAAATGCTAAAACAGGCGACAATCTTAACATTGTTATTGAGTACTACGGCGGTCACGACTACCCCGGCTGTCACCCTTATGAAGATGCTTGTATCAAAAATTACAATTTCCTTTATAACGGTGCAGATATATGCACAAAGAACTACGAAATTCAGGAATACTACTTTGACCTTGTAACTGTTTTACAGCTTGCAAAAACTCTTGAAGCTGACAGTTTTATGAGAGGCAAAGCTATAAACGCTCTTTATGAGGTACATAACAAGGTACATTATGCTCTTGAAGATACTGACCTTGACACATTTATGGCAGGAATCAGAGCATCCGCACCCGCACTTAAAGCTGTTCTCAATATGAAATCTCAGGATTCTGCACCTTTTTCAGCTCTTATCGGTCATTCACACATGGACACAGCATGGCTCTGGCATGTTGGCGAAACAGAAAAGAAAGTTACAAGAACATACGCAAATGCTCTTAATCTTATGGAGCAGTACCCCGAGTATATGTTTGTTCAGTCATCTGCCTGCCATTCGGATATGATAAGAAAGAATTATCCCGAACTTTTTGAAAGAATTGCTCAAAAGGTTAAAGAGGGCAGATACGAGCCCAACGGCGGTGTATGGGTTGAGTGTGACTGTAATATCACCTCAGGTGAGTCAATGGTTCGTCAGTTCCTTTGGGGACAGAGATTTACAAGGAAATATTTTGATTACACATCAGACTGCTTCTGGCTTCCCGATACATTCGGCTATTCTGCAGCCATTCCTCAAATTATGAAGGGTTGCAGTGTTGACTATTTCCTTACAACAAAGCTCTCATGGAACGATACAAACACATTCCCTTATGACACATTCAATTGGGTTGGTCTTGACGGCACAAGTGTATTCACTCATTTCAACAGAACTCACATGTACCCCGATGTATCATCTGTAATCAGAGAAACCAAGGGTTATCTTAAACAGAAAAGTGTTTCCAACAAGAGACTTATCTCCTACGGTTTCGGTGACGGCGGCGGCGGACCTCAGTTTGAAATGGTTGAGCTTGCAAAGAGAATTGAAGACCTTGACGGTGTTGGCAAATCAAAGCATATGACGGTAAGCGACTTCATGAAAGACCTTGAAGCTACTGCTGTTAATCCCAACACATATAAGGGCGAGCTTTATCTTGAGCTTCACAGAGGTACGCTTACAAACCAGCATACTATCAAGAGAAACAACAGAAAATCAGAGCTTGCTCTGCGTGACCTTGAAATTCTTACAGTAAACGAGGCTAAAAAGAACGGCAAAGCGGCATCAAGCGAAAAGATTGCTCCTCTTTACGAAACATTACTTATAAATCAGTTCCACGATATTCTTCCCGGTACTTGCCTTGCAAGAGCTCACGTTGAAAGCCGTGAACAGACAACTGCTCTTATTAAAGATGCAAACGAGCAAATTGCCGCAATCGTAAATGCCGACGGTAACGACAGCGTTACATTCATCAATACTCTTTCATTCGACAGAAATGATGCAATATTCATGCCTTACGAGGGTTACATTGTTGATGCAGATTGCAAACAGCAGGTATACACCGACCTTGACGGCAATAAAAAGCTTATTGTAAGCGGAATTACTGTTCCTGCCATGTCAAGTGTTACAGTTAAGATGAAACAGGGTGAGCCCGAAACAGCAAGTGTATTCACAGCAGATACAAACGCACTTGAAACACCTTTTGCAAGTGTAAAATTCGCAGAAAACGGCACTATCTGTTCATTTGTTGATAAAACAGCAAACAGAGAAATCGTAGGCAACGGCTATAATCTCAATACATTCCTTATGGCAGAGGATCTTCCTTCCTCATGGGATAACTGGGATATAGATGCTGATGTTCAGACTAAATTTGCAGATGCATCAGAGCTTGTTTCAAGAGAGATTGTATCGGCAGGTGCGGTTGCTTATATCATCAGAAGCGAATACAAAATCTCAGCTAAATCAACTATCAAGCAGGATATGATTTTCTTTGCAGATTCTGCCGAAGTGAGATTTGATACGGTTATGGACTGGCAGGATGACCACAGACTGCTTAAAACTGCTTTTGATACAAACATCAGTGAAGATTTTGCACGCCATGAGATTCAGTTCGGTTATGTAAAGCGTCCCACAACACGCAACAACTCCGAAGAACAGGCTAAATTTGAGGTTGTAAACCACAAGTACACAGACCTTTCCGAGTCAAGATACGGTGCGGCAATTCTTAACGATTGTAAATACGGCATTTCTGTTGAGGACGGCAATATGCGTCTTTCACTCCACAAGGGTGGTACACATCCCGATGCTCTCGGTGATCATGACGGACTTCACAAGTGTACATATTCACTTCTTCCCCATAACGGCGGTTTTAGCTCCGAGAATGTTATAAGACCTTCTTATATGCTCAATATTCCCGTTATTGCGGCAAAGGGTGCTTATACATTCGATACACTCTGCGGTGTTGATAAGGCTAACATTTTCGTTGAAGCAGTAAAACCCTGTGAGGATGCAGAGAACGCATATATCGTGCGTATGTACGAGGCTGAGGGTACAAGAACAAACGCTACACTCTCCTTCCCCTGTGCAAAGAAGTGCGAAATCACAAATATGCTTGAAGAAACACAGGCTGTACTTGATGATATGAATGTTTCATTCAGACCTTTTGAGATTAAGACCATCAAAGTTTATTATTAAGGGTGATATAAATGACGGTATTTGAACAGGCAGCTGAAATAGATCTTACAGATATTGATATAACGAATATAGGCGAGAACATCAGCAACGCAGGTGCAATATGGGAAGCTGTAAAAACAACAATAGCGGAATATCTTACCGATGCAGGCATAAATCTTGTGTTTGCGGTCATTTTGCTGATTGTTGGCTGGAAAGTTATAAATTTCTTTTCTAAAAAAATCAAAGACGGCACGTTTCTTTCCAAAATCGAGCCTACTACAAGGTCATTTTTCAGGAGTTTCATTACAATTTTCCTCAAAGTGCTCCTTGTTATAACCGTTGCGGCAATTATCGGAATTCCCATGACATCAATGGTTACGGTTTTAAGCTCCTGTGCACTTGCCATAGGTCTTGCATTACAGGACAGCCTTTCAAATATTGCCGGCGGATTTATTGTCACTGCATTCAAACCTTTTGTTGTGGGAGATTACATTAAAATCGACGGTTACGAAGGTACTGTAAAATCAATAAACATTTTTTACACCAAGATAGTTACCGGTGACAACAAAATGGTTGTTATCCCCAACGGTGAGGTATCGTCAAACACGCTGACAGATTACAATGCATTCCCCACAAGAAGAGTTGATATTTCAGTATCAGTCGCTTATTCTGCCGATTCGGATAAAGTAAAAAAGGCTTTGCTTGATGCGGCATATTCAAATGAAAACGTGCTTACCGAGCCTGCCCCCTCTGCGGTGCTTACATCATTTAATGACAGTGCGGTTGCTTATCAGCTCAAAGTATGGTGTAATGCAGATGTATATTGGGATGTTAAATTCAACCTGATGGAAAAAACCAAGAAAATCTTTGAAGAAAGAAATATCGAAATTCCCTTCCCACAGATGGATGTACATATTTCAAAAGAATAATTTTATTACGGCTGTATCAACAAAATTGGTATAGCCGTATTTTTTTCAAAAATACTATTGACTCTCAACTTAACTTAAGGTTTATGATATGCATGTAAGGTACTTTACAACTTATTGGAGGTGTTAAAATGAAAATCGGCGAATTTGCAAAAATCTGTAACACAAAAATATCTGTACTGCGACACTATGACAAAGAAAAATTACTTATACCTGAACATACGGATGTATTTTCGGGATACAGATATTATTCATCCGAACAGATTTTAGTTTATCATCGTATAACTGCTCTCAAAAAAGCGGGTTTCACTTTACACGAAATAAAAGAGATTATTTCTAATAGTTTAACGAATGAAGAAATAACATCTATGTTTGACAAGAAAGAAGATGAACTTCGTCTTGCAATAAAAAACCTTGAGGAGGCAAAGTCAATCATGTCAAAATTAAACATCATATTTAC
>CAZBVV010000001.1:47030-64895 GCA_964495345.1 uncultured Eubacteriales bacterium | reverse complement strand
TGCCGTTTCTTCTTAAATAGGTTGCCTTTGAATAGTATATGTCACCGAAACTGCCTGCGTCAATAAAATCCTTTACAACCTTGCAATCGTTGCCGAAACGTCTTACAAAGCCGATCTGAAGGAGCTTTCCGTTTCTGTCTGCTGCTTCTTTCATTTCCATAGCTTGCTGTGCGTTGATAGCCATAGGTTTTTCGCAGATAACATCCTTGCCTGCGTTAAGAGCCGCAATAGCACATTCAGCGTGAGCACTGTTCCATGTAGTAACGCTTACAATATCAATTTCGGGAAGAGCTTTAAGCATCTCATCTTTATCTGTGAAACAACGCTCTTTTGCAACGCCGTATTTTTCGGCTTTCTGATAAAGTCTTTCCTCGTTGATGTCGCAGAATGCGTAAAGCTCAACATCGGGATTGTTTATATAACCGTTGATATGCTCCTGGCTGATACTGCCTACGCCGATAACGGCTGCTTTAAGTTTTTTCATGTAAAAACCTCCTTAATATTCCAGATTTAATACTAACAGAAATATAAATTTATTTCAATATTTTTTTACAAGATTATTGAAAAAACGGAAAATAAGTAATATAATAACGAACAAAGAGAGGTAATTATGTATGAAATATATGTACGAAACACATTTTCACACGTCTGATGTAAGCACTTGTGCTCACATAAATGCAAAAGAGGCTGTTGAGCTTTATAAAAATGCAGGCTATTCGGGAGTTGTTGTAACAGACCATCTTTCGCAGGATTGTTTTGATAATAAATATCCGGGTGAAACATGGAAAGATAAGATAGATTATTATCTTCGAGGCTACAAATCCGCCAAGCAGTATGCAACGGAGGATTTTGCCGTGTTGCTTGCTTTTGAAGCAAGGTTTGAAAATGATAACGACTATCTCGTTTACGGTGCTGACGAAGCGTTCCTTTATGAAAACGAGTGGTTTACAAAAATGACAATTAAACAGTTCAAGAAACTTGCGGAGAAAAATCAGCTTACCGTCATTCAGGCACATCCGTTCAGGATAGATTCAAATATTACAAATCCCAGATATATTGACGGTATAGAAATATATAACGGCAACAGACGCCACGATTCATCAAATAATATTGCCGAGATGTGGGCAAAAAAGCACGGCTTTATTACCACGTCGGGTTCAGATTTCCATGAGTACGAGGATTTGGCAAGAGGCGGTGTATATCTTGATCGCTTTGTAAGTGATGTAAAACAGTTCAGAGCAGAGCTTTTAGCGGGCAGATTTGAAATTAAAAAGCCTTTTTGATGGCTGAAAGCTTAATTTTTGAAAAAGTCTTTAGCAAGTTCTTTTACTTTACGGATTTCTTCTTTCTGTAAAGCTGTTTGCTTGTCGGTGTTAACAAAAAAGTAATTTCCGCAATTTTCAGCTGAAAGCTCGCAAAAGGCTATGTTACATTGTTTTTGCATTACATCAACAGCTAATTTTCCGCTTTTTCCGCAAGAGGCAAGTAAAAAGCCTTTACTGCGGAGGGCGGTTTTTTCTTTGCCGAAGAATGGTTGAAGTCTGTCTAAAAACGCTTTCATCGGTGCCGGAAAAGTATAATTATACACAGGTGATGCAAAAATAATATAATCAGATGAAAATATATCGTCAATAATTGAGTCCATGTCTCTCATATAGCATTTACCGTGAGTATCACAGTATCCGCAACCTGTACAGGGTGCAAAGTTTTCTTTATACATATCATACAGACGGATATCGCCGCTGTATTCACTTAAAAAACAGTCCGTTAACTGTTTTGTTGTTCCGTTTTTATGTGCAGATGCAAACAGAACGGTACATTTACTCATATAAATCACTCCTTGCATTAATATATCATTATTTTTTTGAATATGCAAATATTAATTGCATTTATATGTTGAAATATAAAATGTTTTCTGTTATTATATTTAGTGGAATTCATTTTAAGGCGGATGTTATAGAGTATGTTTAGACAGGGTTTTGACAACGACAAATACATTAAAATGCAGTCGGAACAGATAAGAAAACGCATGGCACATTTTGGCGGAAAACTCTACATGGAGTTCGGCGGTAAGCTTTTTGACGATAATCATGCATCAAGAGTTCTGCCCGGTTTTGAACCCGACAGTAAGCTTCGTATGCTTTTAGAGCTTAAAGATGAAGCTGAAATTGTTATTGCTGTAAATGCCGGTTCAATCGAAAGCCGCAAACGCAGAGGAGACCTTAATATTACCTACGATCTGGAGGTTCTTCGTCTTATTGACCTTTTCCGCAAAGTCGGTCTTTATGTGGGGTCTGTTGTTATTACTCAATACAACCATCAGGAATCGGCAGATGCTTTTAAGGCAAAGTTAATGGGCTTGGGAATCAATGTTTTTGTTCATTATAATATTGATGGTTATCCTTCAGCTGTTGAGAAAATTGTTTCCGAAAACGGTTTTGGCAAAAATGAATACATCGAAACGAGTCACCGCCTTGTTGTTGTTACCGCACCCGGTCCCGGTAGCGGTAAAATGGCAACCTGTCTTTCACAGCTTTATCACGAGCATATGAGAGGTATTAACGCAGGTTATGCCAAGTTTGAAACATTTCCCATATGGAATCTGCCTTTGAATCATCCTGTAAACCTTGCTTACGAGGCAGCTACGGCAGACCTTAACGATGTTAATATGATTGATCCGTTTCATTTTGATGCTTACGGCGAAATTACCGTTAACTACAACAGAGATATTGAGGTTTTCCCTGTTCTTAATACTATGTTTGAAAGAATTTACGGTTCATCACCCTATAAATCACCGACTGATATGGGGGTAAACATGGCGGGGAATTGCATTTTTGACGATGATGCCGTTTCATATGCGGCAAAACAGGAGATTGCAAGAAGATATTATACAGCTCTTTGTGAACGCAGAAAAGGTGCGGACACTTTAAAGGAAATCGAAAAAATTGAGCTTCTTATGAACAAAGTCGGTATCACATCCGAGGCAAGAACCGTAGCGTCAGTTGCAAATGCCGTTGCCGCAGAGACAGATGCCCCTGCCGCAGCCATCGAGCTTAAAGACGGTAAAATTCTTACAGGTAAAACAAAAAATCTTTTAGGTGCAACATCGGCTCTTATTCTTAATGCTCTTAAATATCTTTCGGATATTGATGAGGAGATGCTTCTTCTTCCCTCAAGCCTTATTGAGCCTGTACAGTCTCTTAAAGTTAACTATTTGGGCAGTGAAAATCCACGCCTTCATGTTGACGAGGTTCTTATTGCTCTTTCCGTAAGTGCCGCAACGGATGAAAATGCCGCAAAGGCATTAAAGGCGTTACCTTTACTTGCCGGTTGCGAAGCACATTGTTCGGTAATTCTTTCTTCAAGAGACCATATAATTTTCAGAAAACTGGGCATCAATCTTACAACTGAGCCCGAATATGAAAACGATAATCTCTATCATATTTAATAATACAGACTAATATACATTACGGCGGTGAACTTTTACTGCCGTTTTCTTTTTTAATAAATATACAATTATAAATTAATATACAAATTTTGAATATTGATGATTATTTGACAAAAAGCTGTTGGCAATTTTTTTAAAAATTTTACGTATTTCAGCTCATTTTTAATCATTCCGACAAAATGATATTTTTTGTAAATTTATTATTGCAATTTTATATTCAAAGGTATAAAATAACTATCAAAATTTAAATTGATATTTTTATTCCTAAAAGGAGTTGTATTTTAAATGAATTATGTAGAGCGTACCATTGATATGGTTGAGAGAAAACACGCTAACGAACCCGAATTTGTACAGACTGTAACAGAGGTTCTTACATCTCTTATACCTGTTATCGAACAGCATCCCGAATACGAGAAAGCATCTCTTCTTGAAAGACTTGTTGAGCCCGAAAGACAGATTGCATTCCGTGTTACATGGGTAGACGACAACGGCAAGGTTCAGGTTAACACAGGTTACAGAGTGCAGTTTAACGGTGCAATCGGTCCTTATAAGGGCGGACTTCGTTTCCATCCCTCAGTTTATATCGGAATTATGAAGTTCCTTGCTTTTGAGCAGACTTTCAAAAACAGCCTTACAGGTCTTCCCATCGGCGGCGGTAAGGGCGGTTCTGACTTTGACCCCAGAGGCAAGAGCGACGGTGAAATTCTCCGTTTCTGTCAGTCATTCATGACAGAGCTTTACAGACACATCGGTGCAGGTGTTGACGTTCCCGCAGGTGACATCGGTGTTGGCGGCAGAGAAATCGGCTATCTTTTCGGTCAGTACAGACGCATCAGAGGTGCTTATGAGAACGGTGTTCTCACAGGTAAAGGTCTTACATACGGCGGTTCTCTTATCAGACCCGAAGCAACAGGTTTCGGTGCTACATACTATGCAGTTGAATTACTCAAACACTTCGGTGAGGAAATTAAGGGTAAGACATTCGCACTTTCAGGCTTCGGTAACGTTGCATGGGGTGCTGCAAAGAAGATTACTGAGCTTGGCGGTAAGGTTGTTACAATTTCGGGTCCCGACGGCTATGTATACGATGCTGACGGAATCAGCACAGATGAAAAGATTGCATATATGCTCGAAATGAGAGCTTCAGGTCGTGACAGAGTTCAGGATTATGCTGATAAGTTCGGTGCAAAGTTCGTTGCAGGTATGAAGCCCTGGGGCGAAAAGGTTGATGTTGCTATGCCTTGTGCTACACAGAATGAAATCAACATGGACGAAGCAAAGAAAATCGTTGCAAACGGCACACAGTACTACATTGAAGTTGCAAATATGCCCACAACAAACGATGCTCTTGATTATCTTAAAAAGAATTGTAAGGCAGTTGCACCCTCAAAGGCAGTTAATGCAGGCGGTGTTGCAGTTTCAGCACTTGAAATGAGCCAGAACTCAATGAGATATGCATGGACAGCAGAAGAAGTAGATGCAAAGCTTATGCATATTATGAAAGATATTCACGATAACTCCGCAAAGGCAGCAGAAGAATACGGTCTTGGCTATGACCTTGTTGCAGGTGCAAATATTGCAGGCTTTATCAAGGTTGCAGATGCAATGATGGAGCAGGGACTTATCTAATCAATGTACAATTTACAATGTATAATGTACAATTAACTTAATAAAATCAAACTCCCGTAGATTTAATCTGCGGGAGAATTTATATATAATGTTGGTTGCTATTATAAACAATAATTTAGCGGAATGTTGATGATGTTCCGTAGTGGCGATGATTCATCGCCCGCGTGCGAAGCACAAATTCCGCAAGGAATTTTTATATGTGCAATCAAACGGTGTTCCACCGTTATTTGCCTTGCGGCAAATCGGGCGTTAGGTTAACGACCCTACAAATTCTATTTCAATTTATTCTACGATAAATTATTGTTTAATCCTCTTAAACTTTAATTTTACAAAATATTCTTCATCCGTATCCGTTGTGTCTTCATAAATTATATATGCTGTGTTATTAATAAGGCACAAATCCGAATATCCGCCGCAATCGTCAACTTCGATTGCTCTGAATGTTTTAAAATCATCATCCGATATTTTCAGTATCAGATTTTTTCTGTCGGTTTTATGGTTGCAGTTGATGTGACATATAATATTTTTGCTGTTTGTCATGCTGCCTTGGCATATAGGGTCTGCAAAGCGTTCATCAAAGTCTATATCGTACCAATTCTCGTAGCCGTTATTACTTTTTGCAAAGCATCTTAAATGGCATTCACTTTCATTTCTTATTGACATTAAAACTGTATCGTCTTTTAGAAGAGCCAATGCACACTCGCTTGGATTTTTAAGAAAATCTTTTTCGATTATTTCACCCGTATGCCAATGGTTGCCGTTATCTTTGCTGTACAGCGTACCTATAAATGAGGGATGATGTGATAATTTGTCATCTTTATTGTTTGCAAACCATAACGGTACAATCATTGTTCCGTCTGCAGTTGTTATACCGTGTCCCGGTCCAACAGCTACAACTGTATGTTCAACATCTTTTACGGTACAAGTAATTTCTACAGGGGCGGAAAAGCTTAATCCGTCATCTGTGCTGACAGAGTGAAAAATTCTTTTGTAGTTTTCGCAATACAATAAATGAATCATCCCGTTATTTGTTATCATAACGGGATTGTTTAATGTTTTGCCGGTTGATTCAATTATCTTTGCCACATTCCAATTATCACCTTTATCGGTGCTTCGTATGATTTTAATATCAATCTCTGCCCAGTCGGAATCACTTTTTCTGCATTCGTAATATGCAAGAAGTGTGTCTTTCTGTGTACAGATTATGCCCGGAATACGACAATGATAATATTTTTTATTTTTTGATTCAATAATCATTACAGCAGAGGTATAATTTCGTCTGCAATAAGCTTTTTAGCCTCTGCATTAAGCTCGCCGAAAGGATGCTTGCAAACGCCGAAATCAAAACCAATCTGATTAAGAACTTCTTTCTGTGCGGGCATAAGACCGACTTTGAAAAGAACAGCAACGATTTTGTTTACTGTGTGCTGAATTTCCTGTGCCTCGGCAATCTTGTTTTCCATAAAGAGCTGTCTGATTTTAACAAACTTGTCAGCCATAAAGTTGTATGTACTGCCGATACCGCCGTCAGCACCCATTGAAAGACCTGCAAGGAACATTTCATCAAAGCCGTTGAGTGCAATTTTGTCGGGATAGTTTGCCTTAACCTGTTCCATTGTGAAGAAATCGCTTGATGTGTGTTTAAGACCGAAGAATCTGTCACTTGTGAAGAACTGGTCAAGCTCTTTCATAGTCATTGTAACACCTGTGTTCATGGGGAAATTGTAAACAAGCATGGGGATGTTTACGCTTTCAGCAATACGGTAGTAATAATTTTTGATATCCTCAAAAGAGAATTTGTAATAGAAAGGTGCAACGGAAGAAATAGCATCACAGCCGATTGATTCTGCGTGCTTAGCCATTTTTATTGCATCATCTTCATTGAGAGAGCCGATGTGAGCGATGATTTTCTTGTCCTCGGCAGCAGCCTTTGTGTATTCGAGAAGTGTCATTCTGTCTTGAGTTGACATAAGGAATGCTTCAGCTGTTGTGCCGCAGGCATAGAAACCGTCAATGCCCATATTGATGTTGTGTTTAATAAGCTTTGTGAGTGCATCCTGATTGATTTTGCCGTCCTTGTCAAAGGGTGTGAGGAGTGCAGTATAAAGACCCTTAAAGTTTTTCATATTTTTAACCTCTTTTGCATTTAATTTGTTCGGGTATATTATATACCGTTTCTTTGCCGTTTTCAAGAGAAACAGTAATATTTCCGTAAGGTGTGGGAATCTGAATATCAGCTTTTTCAAGCCCCATAAGTGAGGGTGAAAGACTTATTTCTTCAAATCCCGGTTTTACCATTTTAAAGCCTGTCAACGCAAGCGGAACAGAATAAAGGGGAGTGCCGCCCCAGGCGTGACTGTGGTCAAAGCTGTAGGTGGGTTCGGGAGGATAAAAACCCTCTGTAAGTCCTTTCGGACAATCTTTTACGTGCTTTTTCCATTGTTCTGCAATTTTGAGCGTGTATTCATCACGCAATCCGTTTCTGTAAACTGCTTCCATAAGATAATGAGCAAAATATGCCTGATAAATGCCTTCAATTTCATCGTTCATTATTCTGTGAATAAGATTTTTGCACATTTCATCATCACATATACCGAAATAAGCTGCAAGAATGTTTGCGTGTTTGCGGTAATATTTTTTTGTTGTGTTCTGAGGCATATCGTGACTTATCATGTTTTCGGGAGTAGGAGTTGTCATACCCTCAAAATACATCTGCCTGTCTTTGTCAAAAAGCACCTCATTTACGGCTGTTTTAAGGGTATTTGCACCGTTTTTACATTCTTCTGCTTTTGATTCATCCCCGAGAATGTTAAAAATATCTTTTGCTTTTTCCAATGCACCGAAATAGAACATATTAAGACAGGTCTGCCCCAATGCTTTCGGCGGATGGTGGAGAGTGATGCCGTCAATATACAGCCAGTCAATAAACATATAGTCAGGGGGATATTCAATAATATTGTTTTCGCCGATATATGTTTTAAAGCGGTCAAGAAGAATAATCAGAGCATCTTTGCATTTTTCAAGCAGTTCGATGTGACCTGTAAACATATACACATCATAAAGCATCAGCACCCATATAAGACTGTATGTGGTGTGGAACATTCTGCCGTTGTTGCTTCTTAAAAGCTCGGCAGTACGCAGAATGTCAAACTCAGCAAGCCTCATATCACCGTAGGAGAATGCTGTCATAAGGCTTTCTATATAGTAGTCACCCGTGCAGGCGAGAGGCTCATAATGGCACGGACTGTCAAGATGAATGTGCTGTCTGCAGATTTTAAGAGTGTGTGCACATACATTAAGCACAAGGTTTAAATCTTTATCGGATGTGGTCGTTTTTGCACAGGACTGTGCAGGATAATTCACCGTTATTATTTTAGGTATAACAACTGTATCTGCATCCGATTCATTTGTAATTTTTATTTTCAATGCACCAACGCTGTGTACCTGTAAGCCTGTGTATTCGCCGTCGGAATTGAAATATAGCGTTTCTGTTTTTGAACGGCTGTCAATCTCTGTTTCGTAGGCTGTAACTTCAATTTTAACATCGCCTTTTGTTTTTACATCAAGAGCTAAAATTGCGGCATATATTTTATCAAAATCAACAGTAAATTCCTGTGTTGATTTTGCTTTGACCGTAAGACCGTCAGCCTTTGGAATAATGACATTTCTTTCAAGCTGCGGCAGATATACCAGATCGTTATCCCAGATATCTTTTACCTTTTTTGCCTGTGTCCATTCGTCAGGACAAATTCTGCCGTCAAATTCATAAGGCTTTGTGTATGCTCTGTTTTTGCGTGCAAGCCATGTGCTGTCGGTTGAAATTTTCTTCTTGTCAAAATCGCCGAATGAGACTATTGCAGAAAGTGAAAAACCGCATTGACCTTTTGAGTATTCATAAATTCCTACTGGTCCCATTTTAACTCTTACAAAAAAATCAAGAGATTTACCGTTCACTTCAATAGCCATTTCGTTTGAATAATGCTTGCTTCTCGGTTTATCATTGCCGAGAAAGTCGCCGCCGACGGGTGACGGGCCTGTTGCAATTATTTTACCGTTAAGATAAATCTCAAAAGCAGTATCACCGCTGAACAGTAACGAAATATAGTTAATTCTTTTTTCGAATGTGTATGTCTTTTTGAATTCTGCAACGGCATAATTGTAGTTTAGTTCGGG
Organism: uncultured Eubacteriales bacterium; assembly: GCA_964495345.1. Lineage (GTDB taxonomy): Bacteria > Bacillota > Clostridia > Oscillospirales > Acutalibacteraceae > UBA1081. The sequence continues at coordinate 55,645 of CAZBVV010000001.1, read as the reverse complement.
CATCAGACCGCTGTAATGATTGCTTTGACATTCGGGATAAATTTCATCGTCAAGCCATATCCATGTTTCAGGGAATTTTATCATATAAATCTCTCCGTTAAAATATAATTTGTACAAGCACCATATAGCAGGCTGTACCGCCAATGATACTTACAAGAGTATTTCTTTTCCACAGGTGAAGAAGAACAACCACCGCAACTGCAATAATTTCGGGAATGCCGAAAGGTGATGAAAGGAATGAAATATTTTTAAGACAGTAGACAACAAGCATACCCATTATTGCAAAGGGCAGAACCTTGCCTAAATACGTAATAAATTCCGGTGTCTTTTTGTTTCTGAATATCAAAAAAGGCAGAAAACGTAATAAAACCGTAACAAGTGCAATAACTCCAATCATTAATGCCGAATGAATATTATCCATTGTTCTGCCTCCTTTCAAATCTGCGGTTGAAAGTCAGAACGGCAGTAATAAGCACCATGGACGGAATAAGAAAATTATCTGCACCGAAAATCAAAAGACATATTACGGACACGATAACACCCGTAACTGCAGGAACATGGTTTTTTGTGCTTTTCCATTGTTCAACAAATACGGTTACAAAAAGAGCAGTCAGGGAAAAGTCAATCCCCTGAGTGTTAAAGGGGATAACCGAGCCCAACAGCGAGCCTACAACCGAACCGATTACCCAATAGCTTTGATTGAATAATGAAACAAGAAAATAGTAAAGTGAGGGATTATCCACATCATCGGGCAAATCACCGCAGTTAAGTGAATATACCTCATCTGTCAACGCAAATATAAGATAGGGCTTTTTCCATGATGTGTTTTTGTATTTATCTATCATTGAAATGCCGTAAAACAGATGTCTTGCGTTAACCATAAGGGTAGTAAGTGCCGCAGTAATCAGGGAAACACCCCCTGCGAGCAGGTCAACCGCAAGATACTGCATTGAACCTGCATATACGAAACAGCTCATAGCCAACGCCCAACCGACACCGTAGCCTTTTGACTGTAACAGGATGCCGAACCCCATACTCAATACGCTGTAACCTGCCATAACGGGAAGTGTGGCAATAAACGCTTTTTTTACGGTTTTTGTGTTTTTCTTCATAATTTTACTACTTCACAAACGGTCAGAACACCGTCTTTTACTTTAAATTTTATATCATAAGATGCAAATTCAACACCGAAAATACGGTTTTCGTCATCAATGTATGACGGTCTTGGGTCAAGAGAGAGCATTTTAATTGCGGCATCTCTTTTACATTCGGGGAGAATGTTCAACAATTCATCATTGAATATCACATCAAGGGTATAGTCCTTTGTATATGCCGTAAATCCGTCAGTTGCTTCAGTTCTGCAATCGGTCATGGGGATATACGGCTTTATATCATATATTGGTGTGCCGTTGAGCATATCAATACCGGAAATATAAAGTACGGGGGAATCATTTTCGCCGTATTCGATTTTTTCAAGCTTTACACATGAAAGACCTATGTTATTCGGTCTGAAAGGGGAGCGTGTGGCAAAAACGCCCACTCTTTTGTTTCCGCCAAGACGCGGAGGTCTTACGGTAGGACTCCATTTATCTCTCACAGCTTCGGAAAACTGCCATATAACCCATATATGAGAAAAGCCTTCAAGCCCCTTGAAAGCTTCATCTGTTCTGTATTGCGGCTCAAACACGATTTTTCCTTTTAATTCCTCACAAAGTCCGCTTTGACGGGGAATGCCGAATTTAGTATTAAAATCTGTATAAACGGTTGCTATTTTATTCATTTTAAAAGCATTGCAACTTTAAGTACAGCAGCCTGTGTTTTGGAATCCATGATTTCGCCTTTTAAAATCATATCAACAAAATCGTCAATTTTGATTTTAACAACATCAAGAAATTCATCTGCATCCGTGTGCATCTGACCGTATTTAAGATTTTTTGCAACGTACATATGTATAATTTCATCGGTGTAGGCAACTGACGGATATAAACCGCCTATATATTCAATATCTGCCGATTCAACACCTGTTTCTTCGCTCAATTCTCTTTTTGCGGCGTCAAGAGGTTCTTCACCCTTATCAAGCTTGCCTGCGGGGATTTCGATTGTAACCCTGCCGATTGGATAGCGGTACTGTCTTACTGCAATAATTTCCCCTTCGTCGGTAACAGGCACAACTGCAACAGCCCCCTGATGCTTGATGTATTCTCTTGTAGCAGGCTTGCCGTTGGGAAGCTCTATCGTGTCTCTGTAAACCTGCAGAAGCCTGCCGTCAAAAATATATTCGGATGATACCTTTTTTTCAATAAGCATTTCGTCGTTCATTTTTTTAACATTCCAATCATATAAATTTACAAGAATTATATCACAGATTTAGTATATATTCAACTAATGATAAAATATTTTTAATTTTCTATTGATTTTTAATTTTGAATAGTATAGAATACTTATTAACTGAATATTTGCTAAATGAAGTTTGTAGGAGATTAGACTTTTGTCTTCCCGAAGGAGTAACACTCTCAGGTTCCGCAAATGCGGTATGACTGTAAACGGATAGCAATTCCGGAGAATCCCGAAAACGGGTGCCGAAGGTGCAAGGATGTATTAATCCAAATCTCTCAGGCAAAAGGACGGAAAACATCAAAACACTTAATTTGTGTTATGTTCTTTTGTATTGCATTTTTGCAATACTTTTTTTTGTTTAACAATACTAAATGAATAATACCAACGAAAGAGGTTTGCTTTATGGAAACGAAAAGAACTCTCAAAAAGAATCTGGGTGTTATGTCTGCAATATCAATCGTTGTAGGCTGTGTAATCGGCGCCGGTGTATTCTTTAAGCCTTACGCTATTTATCAGGCAACCGGTGGTGCACCCGGCATGGGTATGCTTGCATGGGTTATTGGTGGTCTGGCAAGTATTTTCGCCGCTTTAACCGTTGCGGAAATCGCTATTCTGATACCGCGTACCGGCGGTATGGTGGCTTATCTTACGGATGTTTATAACGAAAAGATAGGCTTTCTGGCAGGTTGGATGCAAACATTTATTTTTTATCCTGCTTTTCTGGCAGGTTATGGCGTTACAGTAGGCGACGAGCTTTCTGTTTACGTTGGCGAGCAGTATAAACTTCCTATTGCAATAGGTTCGATTGTAATATTGGTTATGTTTAACATTTTAGGCTCAAAATCGGCATCAAGATTCCAGATTGTGTTTACTGTATGCAAACTTGTACCGTTGTTTGCACTTATGATCTTCGGCTTTATTCTTGGCGAAGGCGGAAACCCCGTGGTTACACCCTTGGTAGCGGAAAACAAGCAGGTAGGTGCAGTTTTGGGTTCAACACTTTTAGCCGTTTTATTTGCCTTTGAAGGGTGGACAAACGTTGGTGCAATAGCAGGAGAAATGAAAAATCCCGGTCGTGATCTGCCACGTGCGATTGTTGGCGGTGTTTCAATTATTATGCTTGTATACATCGTAATCAACATTGCATATATCTGGGTACTTCCTGCAGACGAGCTTATGAATATATCTTCCCCCGCAGCAGCCGTTGCAGAAAAAATCTTTGGTACTTTTGGCGGTACTTTAATAAAAATAGGTATCATAATTTCGGTTATCGGTGCTGCAAACGGTTTCCTGATGTCAGGCTCCCGCGTATGCTATCAGTTAGCAGAACAAAAAACTCTTCCTTTCAGCAAAACTTTAAGCAAAATCAATTCAAAACACGTTCCTGCAAACTCAATTATTTTAATAGGCTTTTTAGGTTGCTTGTTCTGTATTGGCGGAACGTTTGATATGCTTACAAATCTTGCAGTTTTCTCTTGTTGGATATTCTATACACTTACTTTTGCGGCTGTTATAACATGGAGAATTAAGCATCCGGAAATTGAGAGAAAGTACAAAGTGCCGTTATATCCTGTTATTCCGATTCTTGCAATTATCAGCGGTGTTTACGTTGTTCTGAGCCAGATTTTCTGGTCAGGTGCAGAAGCAACAAAGTTATCAATCGGTAGTATTATAGCTACACTTATTGGTTTGCCGGTATATTTTATCGTTAAAAAATACTATAAATCAAAAGAAGTGTGATACACACCCACCGTCTCTTTTGGATAATTCATCATTCATTAAATACGGATTTTCAAGCAAAAAAGAGGCTGTATCTTAAATAACCGTTTTTGGTGTTTTGATACAGCCTCTTGTAATTTTTTATCGTTCAATTTTTACTGTATAAACATACTCTGATTTCATATCATCGGGATTGATAAATCCAAAGTCGATTTTCAGCTTGCCGTTGTCATTTGCGGATGTAATTTCACCGTCATAGCCTAAAAGTGAAACCTTGATATTTTCGCTGTAATCAACGTCATTAAGAGTGATACTGCCCATAGGATAATTCATTATGAAAGCATATATTTTTGATGAATCCTTGCTTCTTGTGTACTTAACATTTTCAGTTGTTGAAACGCAGTATTTACGGCTTGCGTAAACAGCCTCACCGTTGATTCTGAGCCATGCACCCATCTGACGTAATCTTTCTTCCATTATAACGGGGATTCTGCCGTCATCTGTGGGACCGATGTTAAGAAGGAAGTTCTGTCCCTTTGAAATAAGGTCAACAAACATATCAACAAGAGCTTTGGGGGAGAGATAATCGTCAACAGTTTCAAATCTGTTCCAACCAAATGATGCACCGATACCTCTGCATTCTTCACTTACTCTGTCAAGCTCCTGAATATTGTCAACATCTGTGTCGGGAGAGCCTACAAAACCGTATTCCGTTGTAAGATTGCCGCCGAGTCTGCCTCTTGTTTCTCTGCCCCAACGGTCGTTAGGTACAATGTAATCCTTTACGCTTGATTCATTGTAGAGCCACTGCAAAAACTCCGTTGAATGCCATACAGAGCTGGGATGCTCCCATTCACCGTCTGTGAAAAGTGTGTGAGGTTTGTAGTTTTCGATAAGCTCCTTGAGCATAGGAATAAGATGCTCTGTTGCATATTCTTCGGGATTTTTAAGGTAGAGAGGATGAAACCACTCATAAACCGAATGATATACGCCGAATTTAACCTTTGTACCTTCGCAGGCTTCACTCAATTCTTTGCAGAAATCTCTGTGAGGACCAACATCAACGCTGTTCCAGTTCCATGCATATTTGGATTTATACATACAGAATCCGTCGTGATGTTTTGAAACGAGATTCATATATCTTGCACCTGCATCTTCAAAAAGGCTTATCCAATCCTTTGCATTGAAATTCTCTGCCTTGAACATATTAACAAAGTCAGCATATTTAAAATCTTTACCGTAAGTTTTCTGATGATAGTCATAATACTGTTTGTCAACGGGTGATTCTTTTTCAACATCACAATGACAGCCGTACCACTCTGCATAATGACCGTGAGGTGCGTATGCAGGCACACTGTAAAGTCCCCAATGGATAAAAATACCGAATTTTGCATCTTCGAACCATTCGGGTACAGGTCTTGAATTAATTGATTCCCAGTTGTTTTCGTATTTCATAATTAATGCTCCTTTATGAATGCTTCAAGTCTGTATATGGGTTGACCCAAATCTGTAAAACGTTTTTCGTATTCGGTCATAATATTGCCCTCAAATTTGCTGTTGTGCAAATCAAATGTGACATTCTTCATAGCAAATCCGCATTGTGAAAACTGCTCGATTGAGTATTCAAACAGGTGCATATTATCGGTTTTCTGATGAATCTCTGCACCGTCAACCATAAGCTGTTTGTAGATGTTTAAAAATCTTTCGTTGGTAAGCCTGTGACAGGCATATTTTTTCTTGGGGAACGGACAGGAAAAATTAAGATATACTCTTTCAATAGTGTTATCTTTTATGTATTTGGGCAGATATTCGGCTCTGCACTGCAAAAAGTGAATGTTTTTAAGTCCTGCATCAAGAGCCTTTTTGCAAGCCATATAAATAACATTGGGATTAATTTCAATCGCAATATAGTTTATATCAGGATTCTGCTTTGCAATTTCACATATAAACTGACCTTTTCCGCAACCAACCTCAAGCTGAATCGGGTTATCGTTGCCGAAAATTGCACGGAAGTCAATATATTCCTTTTTTTCAACAGATGTATTGTAATTTCTGTCCTCGGAGTAAAGCATGGTAAGGTTTTCCGTTACCGTTTGCAGCTTTTCTTCGAGATTTTTCTTTTTTCTCATTCTCATAGCATTTTGCCTCTTTCAGAAAGTTTATAAAATTATATAACAACCTGTTTTGATTGTCAATTAATTTAATGAATTTAACCCGTGCGAATGTAGAAAAACAAGGGCAACGGTGAACCGCTACCCTTAAAATAAATTTTAACTGTCAATTATGGAGTTGTCACTTGATTGAGCATTTTCCTCATTGTTATGTATTTTTGCAAATATTGCAAATGATAAGTAGCAGGATAACAACCTTAATAAAAAATAAATAATAAGCAATAAAAATATTAAAACTGCACTTAATAAGAAAAACTTAAAATAATTATCGTTTTGTAAACAAAAAATAATTTCGTCTATAATTGCAAAATCTATAACAGATTTGACGGCTTTAAACACTTGCATACAAATCAGAGCTGAAATAAAAAGAATTATTGATGACCATTTTCTGCATTTCTTTATATTATCAATTTTATAACCGTTAAAACAAAGTTCATCTGTTTCGTCAAAATGAAAAGGAAAATGGAATGACTTTACATCTTCAATAAAAAGCTTTAACGGCATAGTCAGATATATAAAATATTTTGAGCTTTTTAAACTTTTAGTCTTCAATCCGTTTTTCATAATATACCTCCAATTTTTATTTGGATAATCCTTTGTTTCTAATATACCATAATTGCACGGATTGTTCAACAACATTTTTCCAATAACACAAGCATGTTCATAAACTAAATATGTCTGACGAATAATAAATGTGGAGGTAGTTTTATGGAATTTACCAATCAGTATTTAAAAGAGCTTATGGATAGAGTTATAAAAAGAAACCCCGGTGAAAAGGAGTTTCATCAGGCGGTGAGGGAAGTACTTGAATCCCTTGAACCTGTTGTTGAAATTCATCCGCAGTACATCGAAAAAGGTGTACTTGAATGCATTGTTGAGCCTGAAAGAATTATAAAATTCCGTGTTCCTTGGGTAGACGATAAGGGCAAAGTGCAGGTGAACAGAGGTTTTCGTGTGCAGTTCAACAGTGCAATAGGGCCATATAAGGGCGGACTTCGTTTTCATCCGTCGGTTTATGAGGGTATTATAAAATTTCTCGGTTTTGAACAGATTTTAAAAAATTCTCTTACGGGATTACCTATCGGCGGAGGTAAAGGTGGTTCGGATTTTGACCCGAAAGGTAAATCCGATATGGAAATTATGCGTTTTTGTCAGAGCTTTATGACTGAGCTTGCAAAGCATATCGGCTCTTATACGGACATTCCTGCAGGTGACATAGGTGTAGGCGGCAGAGAAATCGGTTATCTTTTCGGACAGTATAAAAGAAGCACCACCAGATTTACAGGAGTGCTTACAGGTAAAGGTCTTGAATACGGCGGTTCACTTGCAAGAATTCAGGCAACAGGCTACGGACTCTGCTATTTTACCGAGGCTATGCTCAATGACCACGGCACATCCTTTGAGGGTAAAACAGTCGTTATTTCGGGCTCGGGTAATGTTGCCATTTATGCAACCGAAAAAGCAACCGAGCTTGGTGCAAAGGTTGTTGCTTTGTCTGATTCCGACGGATACGTTTATGATGAAAACGGTATAGATCTGTCTGTTGTAAAACAGATTAAAGAGGTTGAAAGAAAGCGTATAAAAGAATATGTGAATTATCGTGCGGATGCATTGTATTTTGAAAATTGTAAAGAGATATGGAGCATAAAATGTGATATCGCTCTGCCTTGTGCCACACAGAATGAGCTTGATAAAAAATCCGCATTAATACTTGTTGATAACGGCTGTATTGCAGTTGCAGAGGGTGCAAATATGCCCTGTACACCCGATGCCATTGAGGTTTTTCTTAAAAATAACGTTCTATTCGGACCTGCAAAAGCCGCCAACGCAGGGGGAGTCGCAACGTCTGCACTTGAAATGAGTCAAAATTCCATGAGAGGCTCATGGACGTTTGAAAAGGTGGATGCAAAGCTTCGTGAGATTATGGAAAATATTTATGCTAATGCATCAGCCGCCGCCGAAGCTTACGGAATTAAAGGTAATCTTGTTGCAGGTGCAAATATCGCAGGATTTTTAAAAGTTGCAAATGCCATGTTGGAACAAGGTGTTGTGTAAATGATATTAAAAAAATTCCCGAAATTACATCGGGAATTTTTTGCTTGCCGTTAATCAGAATGTGTCCAGAGATGCCGATACTCGGAGTATTTTTCTTGCATCGGCGGCTGTGATTATGCCGTCTGAGTTTGTATCTGCAACTACAAGTATTTCTTGAGTGGCTGTGTCAATCTGTGCAGAAATACGCAGTGCAATTCTTGCATCGGCTGCGGTTACATTGTCGTCGCCGTTTAAATCACCCTTCATTCCTGTAGACTCAGTAGTTGTTTCCTGCTCTTTAGTCGTTGTTTCCTGCTCTTTGGTCGTTGTTTCGGGCTCTTTAGTCGTTGTTTC
>CAZBVV010000001.1:0-46930 GCA_964495345.1 uncultured Eubacteriales bacterium | reverse complement strand
TAGTCGTTGTTTCCTGCTCTTTGGTCGTTGTTTCGGGCTCTTTAGTCGTTGTTTCTGGCTCTTTAGTCGTTGTTTCTGGCTCTTTAGTCGTTGTTTCAGGTGGTTGTGTTGCAGGTTCTTGCGTGGTTGTTTCCGTAGGTGTTGCATTTTTGTCCGTTACAACAAGTTCCGAGCCTATTATCTGTCCGTCGCTGAGCTTTACGTAAATCTTTTTAATGCCCGCATCCCCATTTAAGTAATAGGTGATTGATGTTTTTGAATTTACGTTAAAAGTGTAATTAAGCTCACTTGAGTAAATAGTCGTTATCCTTACGCCATCGTCACAAATTACGTTGAATGTTGCACTGTTATCATCGGTGTAATATGCATCCTTTTCCCATTGGATATACGCAGTCGGATTTTCTGTAAGGATTATAAGATTACAGGTGTTACACAGTCCGTTATCATCCGGGTCTGTATGACCGGTTGCAGGGATTTCTGCCTCGTAGGAGTAGCCGCATTTGCTACATTTGTAATTTATAATACCGTTCTGCGTGCAGGTTGCTTCACGGACGGTTTCCGTGCGGAACGAATGGTTGCCGTCACCTGATGGTGTTGAGTTTTTCTCTGCCACATCCTTTACAACAATTTCCTTTTTTATAATTTTGCCGTCGGACATGGTTACATAACAATAATAAGTGCCGGCGTTATTGTATGTGGAAATTTTTATGGTAAGACCTATTGAGCTGTAGCCGATTATGTATGTGTCAGAGGTTGCGTTTATGCTTGTAATTGAGGCGTTGGGAGTATAGTCAATGTTGAGTATCAGCTCGCTGTCGTCTGAGAAATATTCGCTGTATTCCCATTGAGCGACTTGGAATTTATTTTTAACAGGTTCATATTTGTCACACTCAACACCTGCACCCGTATAGCTTACATAGTAGAAAACAGGCTCAGAGTTAAAAGTAGAGTACCATACTGTTTTACCGTCAATACACACAGGCTCACAGTCGGACAGATATGCTTCAAAGGATTTAACATTTGTAAGCAGATTTCCGTTTTCGTCGATTGTGGTGTAATAAACGTTGTTAATTGTATCAGTTGACTTGTTGGCTTCCCATACAACGGAGTATTTGCCGTTGCCGATGTCCGTTATGTACGGATAACCGCAGACCACGTTGTCTTTGCCCGTATAGTCGGTAAGCTTAATGATTTTCACGGATTCTGTTTTAAATGAATTTTTAGGCACAATAGCAAGGTAGGCGTTTCTTGTGACGGAAATATCGTCCTGTGGGGTACTGTTGAATGCAACGATGTAATTGTTGTCTGTAACAATCAGGTCACTTACGCTTACACCTGTTATATTGTCGCCGCTTGTACCGCAGATGCTGAGTATTGTAACGTTTGACGGATATGACAAAGCCGAAGCTCCGAGCTGGTTATCATAGCGGAACATAATTATTGAACGGGGATGTGCGTCACCGTGGTCAACTGCAATAATGCTGTTTGTGTCCTCGTCTGTGGCAATAAACTGATTGAAAGAGTGGCTTACATAACCGTTGGAATTGTTTGAAACAGCGTAATCATCGTCAGTAATGGTCATAGAGCTTGTGTCAAGAACAAAGGTCATATTTGCCTGATGATGCTTTCCGTCAGCTGAGATATACATTTCGTGACAGGAACGAACGTACAGATATTTGCCGTATTCAGAAAAACGGAGAGAGCCTGCATCTGCAAAAATATAGGTGTTTGCACCGTAAATGCTTGTGCTTCCGATTCTCTGCCAGCTTTTGGAGTATTTGATTATTCTTACAACCTCTCTTGCATCGCTTTCCTGCGGATTGGTCTGAGCACATACGATAAAATTGTACGAGTTACCGAAATGTACGCCGCAGATATATTCAAGCTCACCGTCTATAGCTTTAGTTGATTTAAGATTGTAGTTCTTATCAAAAACTTCAACATGTACAATATTTTCTGCAATTTCAGCTCTTACGATGTTGTTTCCGTCGTAATGAATCTGTGAAGATACGATTGAGCCGTAGCGTGAAGTTGAATAATTATGAATGTTAAATGAGCTGAACAGCTCATTTTCAGCATAAACAGTATAAAAACTGCTTAAAAAGATGAGTACAAATGAAAGAATGACCGAAATAAGTTTTTTAGATGTTTGCATTTTTTTTTGCACTTCCTTAGATTTATTTAGGATACGCTAAAAATTGTTATTGTTGACCAAAAATATTATTTCACAGAATTAAAATTTTGTCAATAGTTTGTTCAAAATTTGTTAAAAAATAGCACAGGTTGAGTCCTGTGCCGAAATAGTTATTTATTTTTTAATATGTCGAGAGCAATAATATATCCGTCAAGCCCTTTTCCTATAACGTGTTCAAAACAAGCCTTGCCTGCGTATGATATGTGTCTGAATTCTTCACGGGTATTGATATCGGAGATATGAACCTCAACAGCCGGAATTGATACTGTTTTTAGAGCATCAAGAATAGCAACGCTGGTATGGGTGTATGCTGCAGGATTTATAACGATACCGTCAATTTTATCAAAATATGCCTTCTGAATCCTGTCAACAATATCACCCTCGTGGTTTGATTGAAAGCACTCAACCTCAATACAGTTTTCTTTTGACCAATTATTGATGTTTTCTGTTAACTGAGCGTATGTGTTGTTGCCGTAAATTGCAGGTTCACGAATACCCAACATATTAAGATTCGGACCGTTTATTACAAGATATTTCATAAAAATAACCTCATTATTCTTTCTGCAACTTCCTCAACCGTTCCGTTGCCGTCAACATCGTGATGGCAGATGCTTCTGTAAAGAGGAAGTCTTTGTTTGAACATATCTGCTAATTTATTCTGCTGTGAAAGAGGTCTGCCGTCGGTAGGAAGAACGTTGATGTCACGGTTTATGAATATGACGGTGCCGTTCTGACGAAGTGCATCGTGGTTTTCGGGAGTGACGATAACACCGCCGCCTGTTGCAATAATAAGCTCTTTTTCTTTGCCGACCTCTCTTACAGCTTCCGCTTCGATTTTTCTGAAGCCCGGTTCACCCTGTTCTGCAAAGATTTCGGGAATGGGTTTTCCTGCTTTTTCAATTATGAGTGCATCCGTGTCAACAAGCTTTCTGCCGTAATGTTCTGCAAGAAAAGTACCTATTGTGGTTTTTCCGCAACCGGGCATACCTACAAGGATGATATTGGTAAGCTCAAAGGATAGTTTTTTTACTATATCATCAATGACACTCTCGTCAAATTCAGTATTAAAGAAGTGTTCTGCCGCTTTCTTTGCCTGTGCGGAAAGCATATAAAGTCCGCTTATTGTTTTGATACCTTTTTTCTGTGCATCAAGGATAATCTGTGTTCTTTCGGGATTGTAAATAACATCTGCAACACCCTCAAGACAGGTAAAATTATCAAGGTTAACAAGGGTTTCAAGATTTTTAGGGTACATACCCACGGGAGTTGCGTTTATAATAACCTGTGAATCAAAATGAGGGTCAAGCTGGTCATAGTGAGGCTCTGTGAAAAGAGAAGCAACTATAATTTCTTTTGCACCTAAATCACGGATAACGCTCTGTACCGTTACCGATGCACCGCCGTCACCAAGAACAAGCACTTTTTTGTCTTTTACATCAATTCCGCCCTTTTTGAGCATATATGTAAAGCCGTAGTAATCCGTATTATAGCCTGTTAACGTGCCGTCTGTTTCTTTTACAACGGTGTTGACGCTGCCTATTTTAAGTGCATCCTCGTCAATTTTATCAAGAAAAGGCATAACTGTTTTTTTGTAGGGGATTGTTACATTTATTGCATCGAAATCTCTCTTTTTAAGAAAAATCTCAACATCCTCTTCTTCCATTTCAAAAAGGTCATATTTGTAATCGCCCAAAATTGCGTGAATCTGGGGTGAGTAGCTGTGACCCAATTTTCTGCCTATAAGTCCGTATTTTCCGTCAAAATGCATTGTTGTCACCTCTTAAAGAATCTCTGAATAACTACCGAAATAGGTAAAATTATAGTTTTCGGCATAAAGCTCATCAAAAAGGCTCATCAGGTCGGGGGAGTATATTGATGCTTCAATGTCAAAATAGAACATAAATTCAAAATCTTTTTCGGGAATGGGTCGGCTTTCAAGCTTTCTTATATTGATGCCGTGAGCGTTGAATTTTGAAAGAACAGCAAACAATGCACCCGGCTTGTGAGATGTAGTCATCATTATACTTGATCTGTCCGCACCGGGGAAAATCTGCATATCCTTTGCAATACAGATAAAACGTGTGTAGTTGTTTTTAACATTCTGCACCGCAGACTGAAGCTCACAAAGTCCGGTGTAAAGCTCACAGCAGTCGGGTGACGCAATAGCTGCAATATCGGTTCTGTCACTTTCTGACACATATTTTGCGGCTTCGGCTGTATTTTTAACAACCGTCTGCTTTACATTGAGGGTAGAAAGAAAATCGCTGCACTGACTGAGTGCCTGCTCGTGAGAGATAACCTCTTTAATCTGTGATAAATGAGTACCTCTTTTTGTAATAAGTGAATGGTCGATTTTAAGACGGATGCTCCTTACAATGTAGCAGTTGAACTCTTTAAGCAGGTCATAAACCTTGTTAACGGAACCTGCCGTGCTGTTTTCTATGGGAAGAATACCGTAATCACAGTCACCCTTTGAAACGGAATCAAAAACATTTTTCCATGTTTCATGGTATGAAATAACAGGATAGCGGAAAATTCTGTCGCAAGCGTGCTGTGAATATGCACCCTCAACACCCTGACAGGCAACCTTTGCGTTTTCGGGAAAAAGCTTGGGAGTTGATTCAACAACTGCACGGATTTTATCCGTAAGCGGAGAATCACCGTTTATTATTTTGTGCTGATAAGACCTTGAAAGGTCAAAGATGTTTGAATAAAGCATCCTTGTGTAGTTTGCAACTTCGGGAGATGATTCACTTGCAACTCTTTCTAAAATAGCCCTTTCTCTGGACTTGTCAAGCACGGGCATACCGCTTTCAATCTTATACTGTGCAACACCCAACGAAACTGCCATACGCTTGTTAAAAAGCTCCACAAGTTCTTTGTCAATATCGTTAATCTGCTGTCTTAATTCGTTTATATCCATTTAATTTTCCTCCGAGATTATGTCGAGAATACTGATTGCCGCAACGGCTTCAATAACGGGAACTGCACGCTGAACGATGCATGGGTCGTGTCTGCCTTTTATAATAAGGTCGGCATTTTCACTTTTTGAAAGGCTTACACTCTTTTGTGCCTTGCCGATTGAGGGAGTAGGCTTCACGGCAACTCTGAAAACGATGGGCATACCTGTTGAAATACCGCCCGTTATGCCGCCTGAATTGTTTGTTTCGGTAACTACATTTCCGTTTTCAATGCGGTAGGGATCGTTGTTTTCACTACCCAAAAGCTGCGTACAGTCAAATCCGTTACCGAATTCAATACCTTTAACTGCAGGAACAGCGAAAATATTTTTTGCAACTATGTTTTCGATTCCGTCAAACATAGGTGAGCCGTAACCTGCTTTTACACCTGTAACGGCACACTCAATAATACCTCCAACGGAGTCGGCATCCTCTTTAGCACGAAGAATTTTTTTCTGCATAAGCTTGCCTTGTTCATCATTTATGACGGGAAAATCTTTTGATGCTATATCTTCATCGGTAATATCAACAAGGTCAAAGGGCGTGTCTTTTACATCGGCTATTGAGTAGATGTGAGCCTTGATTTCAATATTTTTCTGCTTTAAAATTTGTATACATACTGCACCCGCAAAACAAAGAGGTGCTGTAAGTCTGCCTGAAAAATGACCGCCGCCCGCAACGTCGTTAAAGCCGTCGTAACGGATGCTTGCCGCAAAATCAGCGTGTGAGGGTCGGGGACAATCTTTAAGATTGGAATAATCACCCGAGCGTGTGTTCGTGTTTTTTATAACAGCACAAAGGGGTGCTCCGCAAGTGTAACCGTCTGCAAGTCCCGATAAAATCTCAGGCTTGTCCGCTTCTTTTCTCGTTGTGGAAAAAGCATTGTTACCGGGTGCTCTTCTTGCCATAAAAGCATAAATTTCGTCCATATCAAGCTTTGTTCCCGTTGGTAAACCGTCAATTACAACACCGATAGCCTCGGAGTGAGATTGACCGAATACCGATATTTTTATATTTTTACCTGTCATTGATGACATCGCATATACCTCCGAGCTTTCGTAAATCTTCAAAAAATGCAGGATATGATTTATTAATTGACTGTGCGTTTTTTACAGTTACAACCGAATGTGAAGCCAGCACAGCCGCAGCCATAACAAGTCTGTGGTCGTTTTCTGCATCAACGGTAAAGCTGTCTTTTATGGGCTTTCCGCCGTTTATAATAAGTCCGTCGGGCAATTCTTGAATATCTCCGCCCGCATTTTTTACAATTTCGGTAACCGTTGCAAGACGGTCACTTTCTTTAAGCCTTAATCTGCCTGCATTGTAAATTCTTGTCTGACCCTTTGCAAAAACAGCCGTCGCCGCAATTACGGGAACAAGGTCGGGTGTGTTTTTCACGTCAATATCAATGCCGTGAAGTTCATTTTTTGTAATATGAACGCTGTTTTCGTTCTGATAAATGTCTGCACCCATTGATTTTATAATATTTATAATCTCTTTATCACCTTGTACGGATGAACTGAAAAGACCGTTGATTTTAATATCTGACAACGCTCCGAAAGATACGAAAAACGCACCGTTAGACCAATCACCGTCAATCTTAATCTTCTTTGGTGAAATATATTTTTGATTACCTTTTATAAAGTATGAATTGCCGCTTTCCGTTATTTCAATGCCAAACCTTTTAAGGGTAGATATTGTCATATTTATATAAGGCTTGGACTCAACAGGCGGGATGAGTCTTATTTCGCTGTCACCCTCAAGCAGAGGCAGAGCAAAAAGCAGACCTGTCACATATTGTGAACTGATATTACCGGCAATAGAGAAAACACCGCTTTTGAGCTGACCGCTGATTTTTATGGGAAATTCTCCGTCGGGAGATACATTTACACCGTGTTCCGAAAGAGCATTAAGCAAAGGAGCTTGCGGTCTTTCGGGCAATCTTCCGCAGCCTGTAAAAACGGAATTAATACCCAGTGCAGCTGCAACGGGTATTAAAAATCGTATTGTAGAGCCGCTTTCACCGCAGTCAAATACAGCTGTTTTTGCGGATTTATCAATAGGGGAAACTGTAAGATTGAGGTTATCTTCCGTGATAACTGCACCTGCTGATTTTAAGCAGTCTGCGGTAGCTTTTATATCGTTTGATGTGGAATTCATCAAAAGACAAGTTTTTGTATCGGCAAGAGAGGCGGCAATCAATGCTCTGTGTGCATCTGATTTTGATGCAATAGCGTCAATTTCACCTTTCATGTTTCTTAAATCAAGAGTTGCAATCATTATTAAAGCCCTGCCTTTATAAAGTCGAGAACATTCTCAACAGCAATCTTT
The DNA here is from genome assembly GCA_964495345.1 of uncultured Eubacteriales bacterium. Taxonomy (GTDB): domain Bacteria; phylum Bacillota; class Clostridia; order Oscillospirales; family Acutalibacteraceae; genus UBA1081. The sequence goes on along the minus strand of CAZBVV010000001.1, from coordinate 39,445 downwards.
TTGCCAACGCATTTACCCATTTTTTCGGGTATGATAAGTGTCAATGAGCTGCCTGCACGCTTTTTGTCGGAACAGGCAACGTCATACAGAGCTTCTGCCGAATATTCACAGGCAACGGGAAGACTGTTTTTAATAAGCACATCCTTGATTGTCTGAGTTAAGTCGCAGTCGCAGTAGCCGAGAGCATACGCACCTTTTGACGCAATAACCATTCCTATTGCAACTGCACTGCCGTGAGAAATTTCAAAGGAGCTGTTTATCTCTATTGCGTGACCGATAGTGTGACCGAAATTAAGAATTGCTCTTATACCTGTATCTTTTTCATCCTGATTTACAATATCTCTCTTAAGCTCCACACAACGGGTAATGACATATTCAATATTTTCTTTAATGTCGTTGTTTTTAAGGAAATCAAAAAATTCTTCGTCGAGGATAACACCGTATTTGATGACTTCTGCACAGCCGTCTGCAAAAATTTCGGGTTTTAATGTGTCGAGAGCAGAGTAGTCACATATAACCATATCAGGCTGATAGAATGCACCTACAAGATTTTTTCCGTTGGGAAGATTAACGGCAGTTTTACCGCCGACTGATGAATCAACGGCAGAGAGGAGAGTAGTGGGCATCTGCACAAACTTTATTCCTCTTAAAAAAGTTGCCGCCGCAAAGCCGCCCATATCACCGGGAATACCGCCGCCCAGGGAGATAATCATATCCGAGCGTGTAATATGATTTTCAGCAAGGAATGAAAGAATTTCAGCGTATGTGCTTACGGACTTTGACTCTTCACCGTGAGGAAATACAAACTTTACTGTTCTGAATCCGCTTTTTGTAAGGGATTCAATAACTCTGTCAGCATAGAGCTCGTTTACGTTATCGTCCGTAATAACTGCAACGGAGCAAACACCCAATTCCTGCTTTATCATTTCGCCGCATGAATTAAGCAGACCGCTTCCGATATATATATTGTAGTTTTTTGATGCTGATACTTTTACGGTATTCATTGTTTCACCTTAATTTCTGTAAATGATGCCGTCTATGGTTTCTTTACGGATTCTGCCGTCACGCAGAATATTAAGCAAAGTGTCACGGTCGGCATTTTTTAATGCTTCTTTATATTGTACTAAATTTGATATCAGTTCGTCAAGTTCTCGGAGCAAATAATCCTGATTTTCTAAAAATAATTCTGTCCACATTTGCTCATTGAGTTTTGCAACACGGGTTAAATCCCTGTAAGAACCTGCGGAAAAGCCTTTGTGAAGCATAGCCGCATCGTTTTTAACATAAGCATTTGACACAACGTGACAAAGCTGTGATGTGTAAGCAATAATTCTGTCGTGTTCTTCCGGAGTTGCAATCTGAATGTTATTAAAACCTACTTTTGTAAACAGATTTCTTAACAAATCAATCTTTTCTTCGGCTGTATCTTCTTTGGGACACAGAACAAGTGATGCGTTTTTAAACATATCTTCGTTTGAATATGCGTATCCGGACATATGCAGACCTGCCATGGGATGTGCACCGATAAACGTAAAACCGTATTCTTTTGCAATAGGTTCAATCGCATCGCATATAAGCCTTTTAACACCGCCGCAGTCAATAATTATCGCATCTTTTGAAATAAGATGAGCGTTCTTTTTAACATAATCTATTGTGGCTTCGGGATAGAGCGATATGATTATGAGCTTACACTTGGGCAGATTGTTTTCAGTCAGCTTGCCGTCAAGCACATTTGCACTTATAGCCTCATCAACGACAGCTTCCGTTCTGTTGCAACCGTATATCTTACAATCTGTATAATGTTTTAACGATTTAGCCATTGAACCGCCTATAAGACCTAAACCGACAATACCGATTTTCATGATTATCACCTTAAATTCAAAAAGTATGCTGATATTATAATATTATTTCTTCAATATGTCAACACTTTAAAGCGGTGAAGAATATTTTTGTCGCTTTGTACAAAAATGTTGAAACGTATGTATTGTATTTTAAAAATAAATATGATAAAATTAAAAAATAATTGTACATTGTAGATTATACATTGTACATTATGTTCGGAGGGATATTTTATGAATAAGTTGAATTTTAAAAACGGTAAGCTTACAATTATGCAGATAAGCGATGCACAGGATACACAATGGGTAAGGCACACTATGGTATCTATGCTTGAAAAAGCCTGTGAAAAGGTAAATCCCGACTTAATTGTGTTTACAGGTGACAATATTTTAGGTAATCATTTGTCAGATTACCGTTTCGGAAGCGGTCAGCGTAAGCTCACAAGAAAGCAGGAATATAAAATTCTCAAAAGAGCGTTACGTCATGTATTCAGAATTCCAGAGGAGAGAGCTATTCCTTTTGCTGTTATTTTCGGCAATCATGACGACAGAAATTCATTCACAAAGGACGAGCAGGCTGATATTTTCAGAGCCTACAGAATGAACCGAGGTTGCGAGAATACAGGTAAACTCTGCGGTACATACCGCTTGCCCGTATACTCTGAAGACGGTGAAAAAAAGCTTCTTGACCTGTATATGATTGACACCGCATACTACGACAGAGACGAGGACAGATGCAGGGAAGAAATTACACCTGAAGCAGTAGAGTGGTTTAAAAGCGAAACTAATCTTGCCGCAGAAGAGGGTGATGCAAACGCACTTATGTTTATGCACATTCCCCTTGAAGAAGTTTGTGATTTCGTTGAAGCAGATAAAGAAAACCGTAAGGTTTCACTTCGCAGTGACTGTATCGGCACGGCAGGAGAGCCTGTTACTCCTCTTGAGGATGATAACGGTTTTTATGAAGCTGTGCTTAAAAACGGCAAAGTCAGCATGATTATTTCAGGTCACGACCATACAAATAATTTCATAGGTGAAAAAGACGGCATAAAGTTCGTTGCAACTCCTGCCGCATCGTTCAGATGCTACGGCACAAAGGATTCAAGAGGTGTGCGTGTGTTTGAAATTGATGAAAATACCCCCGATTCTGTGTATACTTATACATTGAGTATGACAGACATTCTTGGTGACAATCCGCTTACCTCAATCAGATATTTCCTTGATGCGGATGAAATGGAAAAAGCAAAATATATTACACTCGGTGTAGCAGGTGCAGTTGCCGCAGTTGGAGGTATAGTTAAAAAATGCAAGTCAAAATAAAAAATCCTCTGTCCGATAGTTGGTATGCAGACCCCGAAGCAAGATTTTATGAGGGTAAATACTATATTTACGTAACACGCTCTGCGGCATTTGAGGAGCAGCTCAATCACGATTGTTTTGTTTCCGAAGATTTGGAAAATTGGCAAATTATAAAAGGTGTAATTGATATTGATTCATTCCCGTGGGTAGAAAAAGCCGTATGGGCACCCACAATTATTGAAAAAAACGGCAAGTATTACTATATATTTGCATCAAATGATATTCAGTCCGATGATGAAGCGGGCGGACTTGAAATCGGAGTGTCCGACAGTCCCGAAGGACCGTTTAAGAGCTATCTGGGAAAATCTCTTATAGATAAATTCATAAACGGTGCACAGCCTATTGACGCTCATCTTTTTAAGGATGATGACGGAACGGTTTATCTTTATTACGGCGGTTGGCGGCATTGTAACGTTGCTGTTATGAATGAGGATATGACGGGCTTCGTGCCTTTCCCTGACGGTGAAATTTTTAAAGAAATCACACCCAAAGACTATGTTGAAGGACCGTGCATGATGAAAAAAGACGGTTTGTACTACTTTATGTGGTCCTGCGGCGGTTGGACAAACGGAACATATCGAGTTGACTATGCTATTTCGGATTCACCTCTTGGTGCATTTGAATCCGAGGGGACGATTCTTTCAAAAAACGGCAAAGATATTGAGGGTACGGGTCATAACGGATATATACAGGTTAACGGCACGAATGACTTTCTTTGTGTTTATCATCGACGCCGAGTTGATACAAAAGCAAGAGATGCCCGATTTTTATGTATTGACAAATTTACTTTTGACGGCAAAAAAATAAACCCCGTTATGTTAACGGATGAATGGACTTATGAAACTGATTAAAGATAAATATTTTGCAAAAACATTTTTCTCAATGTCTGCAGTTATCGTATTGCAGAATCTGCTTGTTTACAGCGTAAATCTTGCAGATAACGTTATGATTGGCAGATATTCTGAGGTCGCCATGAACGGCGTATCTCTTGCAAATCAGATACAGTTCCTTTTGCAGATGTTCGCCATGGGTTCGGCAAACGGATTGGGCGTTTTAGCTTCTCAGTATTGGGGTAAAAAGCATACCGAGCCTATAAAGAAAATATTTTCCGCAGCTTGTGTATTCGGAATAGGTATGAGTCTTTTGCTCTCAATAGCTGTTATTGTTGCACCCCATACCGTACTCGGACTTCTTACCGATAAACAGGACGTAATAGCAGAGGGCTCAAAATATATCGTTATAATGGGATTTACATATTGCATTTATACATTTACAAATCTGTTGCTTGGTATGCTCCGAAGTGTGGAAACCGTTAAAATCGGCTTTGTCGTAACAGCAATATCCCTTGTTGTCAACATAATTCTTAACTACGCTTTGATTTACGGAAGATTGGGCTTCCCCGAATTGGGTATTGAGGGTGCGGCATACGCAACACTTACCGCAAGAGTTGTTGAATTTACAGTCGTTTGCGTATATGTGTTCTGCATAGATAAAAAGATACGACTCAGAGTAAAAGATCTGTTTGCCGTTGACAAAAATTATATGCGTGACTACATAAAAACAGGACTTCCTCTTATCGGTTCAAGCGTTTCATGGGGAATTGCAATGACCGTACAGACGGCAATTCTCGGCAGATTAGAATCCGATGCCGTGCTTGGTGCAAACAATATCGCAACCACGATTTATCAGGTAGTCAGTGTGTTTTATAACTCCACTTCAAGTGCCGCATCCGTTATTATAGGTAAAACGGTAGGGGAGCACGACTACGACCGAGTTAAAACTTACGCAAAACGGTTGCAGATAATTTTTATCGTAACAGGTGTTATATCCGGAGTTCTTATGTTCCTGTGCCGTGATATGATTATATCTCTTTACAAGGTTGCACCCGATACTGCCCGTATGGCTGATATTTTTATGTGCATATTAAGCGTTACGATAATCGGCTCCAACTATGAAGCACCTTGTCTTTGCGGTATAGTTTCAGGCGGCGGTGATACAAAGTTTGTGTTGAAAAACGACCTTATTTTTATGTGGGGAATCGTTCTGCCTTTATCGTTTCTGTCCGCGTTTGTGTTTAAATGGCCTATTCCGGTAACATTTTTTCTGTTAAAGTCAGACCAATTAACAAAATGCCTTGTGGCTGTTGTAAAGGTTAACAGGTTTAAGTGGATAAAACAGCTTACAAGGTGAAATTGTATTTTACAGTTTCAATTTCCTTACCTTCATACATATATGCCGTCTGTTCTCCGGATTTTATAAGTCCGCAAAGGGTGCAGACGGCAAAATATATCCATATTATAATAAACGTAAAAATTCTTACAATTTTCTTTTCTTCTTTTGTTTTCATTTTAATCAATGTTTGCATACTCCTTAATTAAATCCGTCAGAACGTCACCTAATAATCTGCCCGAATATGCGGCTTCTTCAAGTGTGTTCATGTCTGTACCTACCTCTATGAGCAGGGAATAGGGTGTAATATCCATATTGTATTTTCTGCAACAGAATAATACGGGCTTCATAAGGTTTTCGTATTTGTCGTTAGCCGCTTTCTGAAGCCTTAATGCAAAATTTAAGTTTGTTTCCCAGGAAGGAAAATCCGTAATATTTCCGTCTTGAGCACCCGTAATAATCATCATCTGTGCCGCCTTTTTGTTACCGATTTGGGCGGTTTGTTTTATTCTTGTGTTGCTGTCGTAGTAAATTGCATCACGGTGAATATCAAGAGTTATAACGACGGTGGGATTTTCTTCCAATATTTTTTCAATGTTTTCTCTTGACTTTGAATATGCACCTGTGTAAACGGTGTCGTAAACTGTCGTGTCGTGTATAACTCCTATGCCGTTGGCTTCAAGAATCCGTGCAATTTCATCACCTATTCTTATCATATTTATGCTTTCATCTTCACTTCTTTCGGAGTATTCAGAGGAAAATCTGCCGTTGTCGGTCATTATGTAGGTTTCCGTCGTGTGAGTGTGATAAATCAGCACAACGGGCTTTTGTATATTATTTATAGGTATGGAAAAATCAGAGCTCAATATGTCCTCAATGTCAATATCCTTGGATTCGGTTGTGTTTTTTACATGAATATTGTCAAAAGAATCCGTAGCCTGATAGTCGGTGTAAGTCTTTTCTATGATTTCACCGTCGTATTCGTATTTGCCCGAATCAAACAGCTTTTTTATTCGGCTCATGCTTTGCGTAATGTCTTCGGGCGTTTCATTGAGTGAAAGAGGGTAATCGTCGTCGTTGCAGGTGCTTGATTTCTGACGGATAGATACATAGCTTTCATCCTGTGAAAAAAATGAAACAATACCGTCTTTTAAGCTGTTGATTTCATGCACAAAACTCTCCGGCATAACGAGCAGGGAACTGATGTATGCAATTTTTATACCTGATGAGCTGTCCGGTGTGATGTAATATGATGATGCAGTAAGGAGTATACACAGTATGATTACTGCCCACAGGGGTAAAGTGAAGCTTCTTTTTTTGTGTAACATCTTGCGTTTTATTTTAATCACCTCAATATTAATATTGTATGAGGTGCTAACGGTAAAAATTCACATCAGCATCATTAAATCATTTGGCGAAATATCTTGCTGTAATGCGGAATTTACCGCAAGTGCTATAAATTTTGCTGCCCTTTCGCATATAAGATCCGCTTCTCTTGATGCAACGATATATTCCTTGAATTTTTCTCCTTTGGATATGTCGGCGTTGATATCAAGCTCCGTCAGTATATTCTCAGCCAGCGTGTATGCACTTATCACCGTGGGTACACCTATTGCAATAACGGGCACACCCAAGGTTTTTTTTGTCATTTCCTGTCGCTTGTTGCCTATGCCCGAACCGGGAGATATCCCCGTGTCCGTGAGTTGAACGGTTGAGCCAAGACGTTTTATATCAAGTGCCGCAAGGGCGTCTATCGTAATTACGCACGAGGGTTTGATTTTTTCAACAAGACTTGCGGTAATTTCAGCAGCCTCCATACCTGTCTTGCCAAGCACACCGGGAGAGACGGATGCTACGCTTCTCAGGGAGTCGAAGCCTAAGGATACTGCAAGCTCTTTTCCGATGTGGCGGGTTACGAATATTTTTTCCGCACACTTAGGTCCTAATGCGTCTGCCGTCATGTCACGGTTGCCGAGTCCGACGGTTAAAACCGTTCCTTCGTTGGGAATAAGCCCGCAAATCTGTTCAACAAGTGCGTCAAGTCTGCCGTCAAGAAGCTCGCTGTCGCAGGAGAACGACGGCACATCCACGGTAATGTATTTGCCTATCGGCTTGCCTATAAGCCTTTCACCGTTTTCGTTTGTTATATTGACGCTTGTTATCGCCGTATTGCCGTACTGCTTAACTGTTTTTTCTATTCCGTTGTTTTTTCCTGTACCGCAAATTTCTGCTCTTTCAATCGCAAGGTCAGTTCTGAAGTCCAATTTTATCACCTGAAAAAAGTTTTTGCATTGTCATGATTTTTTATTCACAAGGGAATTTAAAATTATTATATATTTTTTTTAAAATTACTTGCATTTTTCTACAAAGCATGATATTATAATAACCTGTATAGACTAAAAGGAGGTGCGATGAATGCCTAACATTAAATCTGCAAAAAAGCGTGTTATCGTTAATGCTACAAAGGCTCAGAGAAATAAGTCTGCTAACACAGCTCTCAAAACAGCTCTCAAGAAGGCTAACGCAGCTATCGAAACAAATGCTGCTGACAAGGCTGAGGTAGTTAAGGCTGCTGAAAAGAAGATTGACCAGGCTGTTGCTAAGGGACTTATCCATAAGAATAACGCTGCCCGTAAAAAGTCAGCTCTTGCTGTAAAGCTTAACAAGTCCAACGGCTAATCTGATTTTGGATTTTATCGACGAAAGGATGGTTTCTCCATGAAAAAGTTTTTAAAGGTTTTAGCAATTATTGCAGGTATTGCAGCGGTTGCAGCAGCAATTTATGTTGCAGTGACAAAGTTTATGGAAAAGAAACAGAAAATCGGCAACACAGAGGAAAATTATGTTTCCTGCTCCTGTTTCGATAGTGATTTTGCAACACAGGAATCAGTAGTTGCTTAAATTTTAATCGTTTGATAAGATAAGCCCCCGATTGTGGGGGCTATTTTGTTTTATATAGGACTTATTAAAATATTCTTGCTTTTATGCTGTTTGTTTGATATAATTAATTTATATAAAATTTTTTGATAGGTGATGCAAATGAAAAACTTACCTATGTGGCAGGATATTGATTTTTTCTGTTTTAATACGGAAAAGCGTTCTGCGGCAGGATTTCCTCTTGATACAGTAACAGGGGATAAAAAAATTCAATCTCTTAACGGAATATGGAAATTCCGTTTTTTACCCTCATGCAATCATGTTCCCGCAGGATATCAGCAAAATGATTACGACGTGTCCGCTTTTGATGATATCAGCGTACCGTCAGAATGGCAGATAAAAGGCTACGGTACACCTATTTATACCAATATTACGTATCCTAAGCCCATTTCCATGGTTAATATTCCCCATATCGACGATTCAATAAATCCCTGCGGACTTTACGTCAAGGATTTTGAACTTCCCGAAACCGATGATAATGTTTTTATTCATTTCGGCGGTATAAACTCCTGCGGTGAGGTTTTTGTTAACGGCGAATTTGTAGGTTATTCTCAGGATACATTTGACGAAACAGAGTACGATATCACAAGATTTGTCCGTCCGGGCATAAACCGTCTTGCTGTAACAGTCCGTCAGTTCTGTGACGGCAGTTATCTTGAAGATCAGGATATGTGGCGACTTGCAGGTATTTTCCGTGATGTAAATATCGTTTTCAAGCCTAAAGCTTATATCCGTGATTATTTTATCAGAAGCGAATTTAGTGATGGATATGTTGACTCTCTTTTCAAAATTGATATTGATATTGAAACAAGAGGTAAAGCTCTGAAAAACGGAAAACTTAAAGTTGATATTGTTGATAAAGACGGAGAAACTGTAAAAACTCTCACCGCCGATGTTGCTGAATTGGACAAAAACAGTTCTCATACAGTTAAACTTGCCGAAAAAGTAACCGATATTAAATTATGGAGTCATGAAAATCCTTATCTTTATACAGTCCGTGTTTCCCTTTTCGAAAAGAAAAAAGCAGTTGATGTAAGGGAACACAAATTCGGTTTCCGTGAGATTAAAATTGCAAAATATAATCCCGAAACAAAAAGAGGCCCGTTTATTCTTCTTAACGGAGTACCCCTTAAAATCTGCGGTGTAAACAGACATGATTTCCACCCCGATTACGGTCACGCCGTACCCGAGGATATTACAAGGGCAGACCTTGAATTGCTTAAACGAAGCAATATTACAAATGTAAGAACCTGTCATTATCCCAATTCACGCCGATTCTACGAGCTTTGTGATGAAATCGGTATTCTTGTTATGAGTGAGAATAACCTTGAAACTCACGGACTTGCAATTAAAATCCCGGGCAGTAATCCAAAATGGAGTAAACAATGCTGTTACAGAATGGCTAACATGGTTAATTCATTTAAAAACCATTCGTGTATTCTTTTCTGGTCTTTGGGTAACGAAAGCGGTAACGGACAGACTTTTGCCGATATGAAAGCAACTGCACTTGCCATTGACGATACAAGACCTATCCACTACGAGCCCGATGCGTATCTTGAAGTTTCCGATATTATGAGTGAAATGTACACGGTGCAGACAGAAATGAAAGATATCGGCGAAAACAAGCCTCATACCCATTCAAGAGCGTTGTGGAATCTTCAAATGGGATATCATCTTAAGCCGGAACATTACCGTGATAAACCCTTTATACAGTGCGAATATTCTCACGCTATGGGTAACAGTATGGGTAACTTCTCTGACTATTGGGAGGATTTCAAAAAATATGACCGACTTGCAGGCGGTTATATCTGGGATTTTGCAGATCAGGCAATAAGAACAACCACTCCCGACGGTAAGGATAAGTGGAATTACGGCGGCGATTTCGGTGATAAACCTAACGATGGCAATTTTGCATTCAACGGCGTTTTCAGAGGTGACAGATCACCCAATCCCCATTATTATGAGGTTGTAAAATGTTATCAGCAGGCAGATTTTACTCTTAACAATAATGTGCTTACAGTTCTTAACAGATTCATGTTTACATCTCTTGACCGTTTTAAGCTTAAAGCTGTTTTGTCCGATCAGAACGGTGCAGTAAGTGAAGCAGAGCTGGATTTACCTGCCGCAAATTATATGGAAAAAGCAGAAGTTGAGCTTCCCTTTGACCTTAATGTAAGTGAAGAGTCAACCGTTGATGTTTATCTTGTGCTTAAAGAATCAATTATGATGTTGCCGGCAGGTCATATCATGGCAAGAGAGCAGTTTGTTCTCGGTGAATATAAATTCAAAACTGCAAAACCCTGTGACGGTAATGTTGAACTTACCGATACTGCATCGGATTATATCGTCAGCGGTGACGGCTTTACGGTAAAGGTTTCCAAGAAAACAGGCGAGCTTTATTCATATAAATTATGTAATAAAGAATGTCTTAAAAGCGGAATTAAACCGATTTTCGGCAGAGCCAATACGGATAATGAGCGTATGGCACAGATTCCCGTAGATATTGTTAAGGATGTCATGGGACTTAATGTGTTCCGTAAGGCAACGTCAAAAATGAAGGTCGCAGCTGTAAGTGCTGCGGAATATAACGGCTGTGTTAAAGTCAGCGTTTGCCATCGTGTAACGGGTCTTGACAGAGTTAAAACAGAGTTTATTATAACTCCCGACGGAAAGGTTATCACAAATCTTACTTGTCGTAACATCACTCCTTACGATTTGCCCCGTTACGGTATAACCTTTGAGCTTATAAGCGGAGTTGACGGTGTCAGATATTACGGCAAAGGACCTCACGAGAACTACTGCGACAGAAAAACAGGTGCGTATCTTGGCGTTTACAAGTTTGATTCCTGCGAGGACTTTATACATGACTACCTGTATCCTCAGGAAAACGCAAACAGATGCGATGTAAGATGGCTTGAGGTTGGCAACGGTGATACAGTTCTTCGTGTTGATGCTGTTGAAAAGCCCTTTGAAACAAGCGTTCACCCGTATTCTATGGAAGAATTGCACAAGGCTGATCATTCCTGCTATTTGGCTCGCCGCAACTCACTTACGGTTAATATCGACGGCGGTCAGTACGGTGTAGGCGGTGATATTCCTGCTATGGCAACGCTTAAACCCCAATACAAATTACCTAAGTTTAAAGAACTTAACATGAGCTGTATAATCTCTTTTGGAATTAAATAAATACAATTTTGTAATAAATTAAAATTTACTTGATTTTTAGATAGTTGTATTGTATTATTATAATTGTCAGATTAAAATAATGAAAAGGTGATTAAATTGAAAAAAGTATTTTGTGTTATTTTCGCTCTTGTCTTATGCATGGGTGTTGTGTTCGCAGGTTGCGGTGATACCTCATCCAATACAGGCGGCTCTGTAGAGGACAATTCTGCTCTTGATGCATTTTTTGCAAGCGATGCTGTCGGTGATATCAGAAGTGATAACGAAATTATGGAAGGCGAAACAACATACGAAACTCATATTCCCGAAGAAGTTGAAATTTTTGTAAAAAGTAACTATTACATCAAGGGTGTTATTTACAGCTCCGGTGATGCTATGAACGTTCAGCTTGCAACTGACGGCAAGAACGTTCACGTTACTGCTGAAGTAGGCGGAATTTCTTTCGGTATGATGGTTCTTGACGGCGTTACTTACGTTATTCAGCCTGCTGAAAAAATTTATACAGAGCTTTCAGATTCTCTTCTTGCAGCTCTCGGTCTTGAAGAAAACTTCAGTTTAGGCGAGTTCCAGGTAATCGCAGACAAAGTTGGCGAAGAGGAACTTTACAATCTTAAACAGTCCAAGGTTACAATCAACGGTGAAGCAGGACTTTGCAACGAATATGATTACGACGATGCAACTGTTAAACTTTACTCAATAGGTGAAAAACTCATCCAGGTTGATAACTACGATTCAGATGACGTTCTTACAATGCAGATTGTTATTGATGAAATTTCTTCAACAATTCCCTCAGACCAGCTTACGCTCAAAGGTCTTGAAAAGGCTTCAATCACAACATTCATTTCCTCATTCCTTTCATTAGGAAACTAAAGATATGAGATACGGAAAGATTGCCGTCGTAACAGGCGGTGCTTCCGGAATCGGTGAAGCCGCAGTTCGTGCATTATGTTCGGACGGAATGTCGGTTGTCATAAATTATAACGGCTCCGAGGCTAAGGCTGAAGCTTTGGCTGCGGAGCTTTCTTTTAAAGGTTTTGACGTTATGACGGCTAAGGCGGATGTTTCCGATTCATCGGCGGTTAATGAAATGTTTGCTAAAATCAGCAGTGATTTCGGCAATCCATATGTGTTGGTATGCAATTCGGGAATAGCACAGCAGAAACTTTTTACCGATATAACAGACGGTGATTGGAATCGAATGATAGGTGTTAACCTTACCGGAGTGTTTAACTGTTGCAGAGCTGTTTTGCCCTTTATGATAAGGGAAAAGAACGGCAGAATTATCACTATTTCCTCCATGTGGGGACAGGTTGGTGCAAGCTGTGAGGTGCATTACTCTGCCGCAAAAGCAGGTGTAATAGGGCTTACAAAAGCTCTTGCACAGGAGGTTGCCCCCTCAGGTATAACCGTTAATTGCATAGCCCCCGGTGCAATAGATACAAAAATGATGGCGTCTTTTTCACAGGATGATATAGATGCTTTGTGTGAGCAGATTCCGCTTATGCGTTTGGGAAAAGCGGAAGAAATCGCCGCAGCCGTGTCATTTTTATCCTCGGAAAAAGCAGGATATATAACAGGGCAGGTTATAGGTATCAACGGCGGAATGGTGATTTGACAATATTTTGCCTTCAACAGTTTATCGTTTACTCGTTCCGTTTACAAAAATGATTATATCCAATACAATTCCCGACAGGAGTACCGTTACTGCCTGTGCGGTGTTTTCAATAGTTCTGAATGCAATAAAGCATACAACCAGAATTATTGCACACATTATGCTTGTTGTAAGCATGAGTAAATTACTTCCTGTTGTATTTGTTTTCTGTTTGTTATTTGTGTTTTCAGTCATTGTTAATTTCTCCTTTTGTTTAAGTTTGTATCTTCAGTATATACACTTAAATGTACCATAAAGGGTGTATTTAAAATAAAATGCGACAAAAACAGCACCTTTCGGTGCTGTAATTTTTTACCTTATTAATGCTGAAAATTAATTTTACGCATCTGAGATTTTCCTATTACAATTAAAACAAGGGCAACGTTACCGCTGCCCCGAATTTATTAATCTGCTTTTTTCTTTGTTACCGTTCCCATAATACACACAGCCAATGCGGCTATTGAGAAAATCAGTATACATATAAAAACGTTGTTCCAACCGCTTGTGTCGGCAATTTTTCCAAGCACCGAAGTACTTAATGTGCTGCCTACATAGCAGAATGTGTTAAGCACACCGGCAGAAAGTCCCGAGTCAATTTTATCTCTCGAATAAAGGGGAACGATACTTGTAATTACATTGTTTACCGATGCCATCATACATGATGCTCCCGCAAAAAGAGCTAATGTGAGAGGAGCAAATTTTAAATTTACCGTAAGAATAATCATTCCTGCAAGTACAGCCGTTATAAAAAAGAATGCACCGTTAAGAACGTTAACGTTTTTCTGTTTTGCATGGAAATGCTTTACTATTGTTGCACCGAAAATGGAGATAATCGGCAATATCAGCGTTACGATAATTGAAATAGATGCACTTACACCGAATTCTTCTTTCAAAATTGACGGAACCCAGGTGGTTATGCCATCTTTTATAAAGCCGTTTGCAACAGCACAAATAAGGATAACAGCAAGCGAAAATACAAATACAGGTGTAATTTTTAGTTTCTTTTTTTCTGCTTTTTCAGTAATAACAGTCGCATTTCCGCCTTTTTTAATTGACGACATACCAACAAACCACACAACGGCTATAATGCCCACAACCGCCGACGATACATAGAAAATGCTTGTCCATTTAAGCTGTAAGGCGGAGAACAGAGCTGCAAGACCGTATGCACCGAATGTACCTGCCGCAACGGTGGTACTCATCACCATTACCGCTTTTGGCAGTTTTTCGTCGGAGAGTGAGTCGGACAATGTCTTTATAAGGGAACTCCACAGTATTGACTGAAATACACCGTTGAACATCCACAGGTATTTCATTGTTTCAACACCTGTGCAGAACGTCATCGCAACGTTTATTATTGCTGACATTCCCAAAGCAACCGTTACTGAGTATTTTGTATTATATTTTTTTGAAAGCAGACCGTTTACAAGTTGTCCTGCACCGTAAGCAAAGAAGAAAAAGGAGCTTACCGTTCCTGCGGCTTCCTTGGTTGTGCCCAGTTGTGCAAGAATTTCAACCATTGAGGCGTTGTAGTTAAGTCTGCCTATGTACGCTGATGTGTATGCCGCCCAACAGAGAAATATAAGAAAATTTGATTTTTTGTTATTTAATGAGTGTTCCATTTTATCTTTTTTTCTTCTTTTTGTTTTTTGAATTTTTTACAGTGGTGCTTGAGCCCTTGGCAACCGAAATGAGCAATCCTGCAATAATAAGTCCCGCACCGAGGAATAACTGCCAGGTGAGAGTTTGACTTTTAAGGAAAAAGTATGAAAAAATTATGGTTACGAGGGGAGTGCCGTATATGTAGGTTGTAGCCTTTACAGGACCTAATGTGTTTGTCGCATGGCTCCATGTAAGGAAGCAGATACCCGATGCACACAGTCCGAGATACAGAAGATTAAACAGTATCTCCGTGTTTGCAAGAAGCTTATAGTGCTGAATATCAACGTCAAAGATAAACAGCGTGGGAATCATAAAGATAAGTCCGTACATAAAAATTCTTCTTGTTGTCTGTATAACGTTATGACCGTAAGAACCTATTTCTTTTGAAAGAATTGAGTACAATCCCCATGCAAGTGCCGAACCAATGGCAAACAATGCACCTTTTACGTTTATATCGAACGTAAATCCGTCCTCAAACGTCACGAGAATAATGCCTGTTATTGCAAGTAAAAAGCCGATAAAAAAATTAAGCTTTGGTTTGTCTGCTTTTTTGGAGAATAGTGAGAATATACTGCAAAAGAAGGGTGATGTGGCAAAAATAACGCTTACGTTTGCGGCTTTTGTGTGTTCAAGAGCGATGATTTCAAGAAAGAAATACAGCGTAACTCCGCAAAGACCTGCTATTGCATAGGTAGCTTCTCGTTTAATATTTTCAAATTTAAGTCTTGGGGGATAGATTATGTTAAGCAGTACGAATGCAAGAAAGAATCTGCATATTATAACCTCTGCCGAAGAAAGACCGCCCTGAAGCAGCTTTGTTGAGGATATAACGGTTGTGCCCCATACTATGATTGTAAATAATGCGGCAAGATGCCCTGTGAATTTGTTGGTTTTCATTTTTCATTATCTCCGTTTCTGATTCAACTTAAAAATTATACCACCTGAAAAAATTATATTCAACAGATTTTTTTAATCATAATGTAAAAATAATATGAAAAAGATATTGCAAAATTATCCATATTGTTGTAATATTAATATGTATTTGTATAAGGAGATGGTAGGATGGCAAAAATTAAAGCCTTTTTTTGCATTTTGATGTCAATTATCAGTGCGTTTGTCGTTCCTGTAAGTGAGGGCTACGGCTATTTGCTAAACAACAGTATTACCGTTGAAATTAATGACTCGGTTGAGTATCAGACGGTAAACGGCTTTGGGGCATCTGCCGCATGGTGGGCACAGAATGCAGGCGATTCCGGGTATGCTGAGGATATCGCAAAAGCTCTTTACAGCGAAGACGGTCTTGCACTCACAATATACCGTTATAACGTTGGCGGCGGTGAGGCAGATAATCCCGATGCAAGAGTTACAAACAACAGAGCTACCGAGAGTTTTTATTATTACAATGAAACGACAGGTGAGTATGAGTATGATTTTACCCGTGATGCTGCGGCTCAGAAAATGCTCGATTTGTGCCTTTCCTACGGTTGTATAGATACAGTCGTTCTCTTTGCCAATTCACCTCATTATTCAATGACAGCTTCCGGTTCAGCCTGCGGCAGTTATGAGGATTACACAACAAATCTTCCCGCAGAAAATTACGAAGCTTATGCAGATTATTTTCTTACAATAACAGAGTATTTTATTGATAAAGGCGTTCCCGTAAAATATATCAGCCCTATCAATGAGCCTCAATGGTCGTGGGGCGGCGGCTGGGTAGGTCAGGAAGGCTGTCACTACGAAAAAGAAGAGGCAGTTGCACTTTTAAAGGTTTTTGCACAGAAAATCAAGGAAAGTGGTCTTGATGTTCAGCTTATGGGACCCGAAAGCGGTGAAATCGGCGAAACAACGGAATGGTATTTTGATGCTCTTTATAATGATGAAGATATTAAGGATGTACTCGGTTCACTTGCTTATCACAGCTATTGGAGTGACGATAACTATTGGGGTAAATTAGGTTTCGGCGAAACTGTTACGTCAAAATACGGCGATATCAGCGTTGATATGACCGAATGGTGCGAATTACCCTGTACTCACGATATTACCGATTTTGACGGAACAATGCACATGGCAAAGGTCATTTTTGAAGATTTGACTCTTTCAAATGCAAACTCATGGTCCGCATGGGTAGGCGTTAACAATTATGCAATCGGTGAGGACGGCAAAATGTATTCCGACGGTTTGCTTGTTTCAGACGATGAATGTACCGAGCTTTACACAGCCGCAAGATATTCGGCACTTGCTCATTTTTCAAAGTACATATCCAAAGGCAGTACAAGAATTTATACAAACCCCAGCAGGCTTATCGGCGGTTCAGCTATTGTTCTGAGTGATTACAGAACCTGTGCATTCAAAACTCCCGAAGGCAAAACAGTCGTTATAATCATCAACAACGGCGATAATATCAATATCGCAACAGGTAAGCTTTTCGGCAATATGGAGGTTGTTACATCCACAGCTGATGAGCAGTTAAAAACGGTTTACAGTGGCAACGCAAAGCTTTTTGTTGAGTCACCTGCAAATAGTATAACTACAATAATCTACGGATAAGGAGAAACGGATTATGAAAAAGTTTTTATCAGTAATTTTAAGCCTTGTAATGGTGCTTTCAGTCGGCGTATGTGCATTTGCGGCAGAAGATGTTGATTACGACATTACAGACCCGTATGAGGATGTTGATTGGGACACTTATAATACATATAAGGCAGACCTTCATTCACACACAAATGCTTCAGACGGTGATGACACACTTGCTGAAATGATTGAAAGACACTATGAACTTGGTTTTGACATTCACGCTATCAGCGACCACGGTACGGTAAGCTACAGCTGGACAGAGCCTAACTATCACTCAACAATCAAAATGTTTATGATGGTTAAAGAGGGCAAATCCAACATCGTTACTCTTGACGAGAACGGTACTGCTTCAAACGGAAAAAGCTATACTGTTAAAACAGTTGACGGTGACGACTACTACACCCAGGAGGGTGGTCAGTCAATGCTTCGTGTACCTTATGCAAACGAGCAGAACCCCACATCATTCAATAACGCTCATGTAAATACATGGTTTGTTGACTACGGTCACGGCAGACTTGGCGGCACAAGTGATTATGAAACAATTATCAGTGCTGTTGACGAACTCGGCGGTGTTTCAGTTATAAACCATCCCGGCGAATATACAAACGCAAGAGATGAGCTTTATACAGCAGATGCTTACGATAAGGATGATTTCTTCTACGGCTATTATATCGACAAGTTTGAGAATCTCCTTTTAAAATATGATTCATGTATCGGTATTGACATTAACTCAAAGGGTGACTCAAGAACTCGTTTTGACCGTAAACTCTGGGATACAATGCTTACGGACGTAGCTCCCACAGGCAGAAATATCTATGCTATCGCATCAACAGATGCTCATAACCTTAAAATTGCAGATTCCGGTTATGTCATGGCTATTATGGCAGAAAATACTTCTGCGGATCTTAAAGAGTGTCTTCTTTCAGGTAACTTCTTCGCACAGAGCTGTTACATCGGTAATGTTGACGAGCTTGAGGCATATTCCGCAGCTCTTCTTGCTTCCCAAGACGCAACTGCACAGACAGTAGGTGCATCAATGGCAGAAGCTGTTACGGAAATTCATCGTTCAATTGAAGAAGACGGTGACCAGAGTATGGAATTCAGATTTGCAGAAGGTGCAACTTGCGTTACAGTAAATGCAATTACTGTTGACAATGACGAAGATGCTATCTCTATTGATGCTGACGATGCACTTTACATCCGTTGGATTTCCGACGGCAAAGTTGTAGCTGAGGGTGCAACAATCGACCTTGACGAGTGTGATAACATCGGTAGCTATGTAAGAGCTGAAATCATCAGCGAAGGTGCAGTTACTTATACACAGGCATTCCTTCTTGAGTATGACGGTATGCCCGAAGCTGACATCAATGAAAATTTCACAGATACAGATGCAGCTCTCTTTGCTCCCATTGATGCGTTCGTCAGAGCTCTCGGCGTAGCACTTGAAGGTTTTGCAGATATGCTCCTTAAAGCTCTCGGTGTGGTTTAATTCCCGAATTGCTCACTTGCCGCAAGGAAAATAATTTCTACAAGCATGGGCAAAATATAAATTACCGAAAGATACTCTTTCAAGCTGAATAGTATATCGGTGTACATTGTAATGTAAAAGTAAGGGTCGGACGCTGTTTCGGCCCTTATATAAAACACAAATGCAGATACGGCAAGTGTCAGAATCAGTACAGAACCGTATTTTACTGCGGATTTTGATATTATATTCATATTATTAAATAATTCTTTCATCAGATCACTCCGTTTTGATTTTATAATACGGTACGGAGTATGACAATGCTTAAATTATGGTAAGGTGTTATTATGGCAACACGGATTGGTGTATCCTCTTCATGTTTTTATCCTTTGGAAACGGAAAAAGCCCTTGAAAAAGTAGGGCAGTACGGCTTTAAAAATACAGAGCTGTTTTTTAATTCCTTTTCGGAAATAGATGATTCATTTGTAAGTGAATTTATAAAAATCAAAAACAGATACGGCATAAATATTGTGTCCGTGCATCCCTTTCAATCCTTTGCGGAGTCGTTTTATCTGTTCAGTAATTACGAACGCCGCTGGCACGATATTTTGCCTATGTATGACAGATTGTTCAAGGTAACATCAATGCTCGGAGCTGAAATATTCGTTGTACACGGACTTAAAATTCCCGGCACTATTGACGATGAGCTGTATTGCAAACGCTTTTCACATCTTATTGATATGGGGGCTCAGTACGGCGTTCAGGTGTGCCATGAGAATGTTTCAAAGCACAGAGGTGAAAGCCCGCAATACCTTAAAATGATGCGTGATAATATAGGCGATAAGTTCAAAATAGTGCTTGATATCAAACAGGCTCGCAGAGCAGGCTACACACCTTACGATTTTCTTGATTTACTGTCCGATTCTGTGGCTCACATTCATATCAGCGACTTTAACAGCGAAAAGGATTGTATAACACCGCTTAAAGGTGATTTTAATTTTAATCATTTTTTTAAGACTCTTGAAGCCTTGGGTTATAAGGGAAAATATATGATTGAACTTTATGAATGGAGCTATTCCGATGAAGAGGAAATAGCCGAAGCGTGCAGAAAACTTAACGATATGTTCTGAACGGTAATTTTTTTGCTTTATGGAAACGCAGTTTCCTATAAATTAGAAAAACGCAGCTACATTTTTGTAACTGCGTAATTTTTTTTATTTTTTTAATTAAGCTTTGCCGTCGCAACCGAGAACATCAACAATCTTGTGCTTAACCATGTCTTTGATTGCACTTCTTGCGGGTGAGAGATACTGTCTGGGGTCAAAATGATCGGGATGAGCAGCAAAATACTCTCTGATTGAAGCAGTCATTGCAAGACGAAGGTCAGAGTCGATGTTGATTTTACAAACAGCTTTCTGTGCTGCCTTGCGAAGCTCTGATTCGGGGATACCGATAGCGTCGGGCATATTACCGCCGTACTGGTTGATGAGCTTAACAAATTCCTGAGGAACTGATGATGCACCGTGAAGAACGATGGGGAAGCCGGGGAGTCTTCTTTCAACCTCTTCAAGAATGTCGATTCTGATTTTGGGGTCCTGACCGGGCTTGAACTTGTATGCACCGTGGCTTGTGCCGATAGCGATAGCAAGTGAGTCAACACCTGTTCTTGTTACAAACTCTTCAACCTCGTCGGGATTTGTGTAGCAAGAATCTTCGTCAGAAACATTAACGTCATCCTCAACACCTGCAAGCTTACCGAGCTCGCCTTCAACAGTTACGCCGTGAGCGTGAGCGTACTCAACAACTTTCTTTGTAATTTCAATATTCTGTTCAAAATCGAAATGAGAACCGTCGATCATAACAGATGTAAAACCGCCGTCAATACAGCTTTTACAAATTTCAAAGTCAGCACCGTGGTCAAGGTGAAGAGCAATAGGAAGACCTGTTTCGATAACTGCAGCCTCAACAAGCTTTGTGAGGTAAGTATGGTTAGCATACTTTCTTGCACCGGCGGAAACCTGAAGAATAAGGGGAGCTCTGAGCTCAGCAGCAGCTTCTGTGATACCCTGTACGATTTCCATATTGTTTACGTTGAAAGCACCTACTGCGTAGCCGCCTTCGTAAGCTTTTGCAAACATTTCTTTTGTTGTTACAAGTGGCATAATTTTTTCACTCCTGTTTTTTGCGGATTAATCCGAATTTTTACAAATAATATTATAACCCCTCTCATAACAAATGTCAAGAGAGGGGAGAAGATTTAATTGAAAATCAGAACTGATGTGACACAACAACCGACACAGCAGTTAAATAAAGATAAACTCCGTCGAAATAATAGTATTCCGTATAAGCTACTGCCTCTTCAATCGATTCGTTAGCATAGAGGAGCATATAATAACTATAGTCATCGGTCATATACGAATCCGCAACAAATCCCTGTTTTTCCAGCAATTCAAGATATTTCTCATAATCTGTGGACTCTGTCAAACCTGCATTGTAAAGTTTTTCGGCGTTATAGACGTAGCCTATTGCTTGATTCTCCGTATCAATAACTACTTCGTCGGGAGCAACACCTGCGAATGCTCCAAAGTCCGGACAGTAACTTGTTGTTCCAAAATTGTACTTTGCACCGCTTGATTTTGATACATTTACATTTATTGTGTGAGTAGTGGAATTTGCTAAATTAAGTCTGCAGACAAGCTTCCCGCTCGTTGCATTTTCGGGGATGCTCACGATAATATAATATTTACCTTGATATTCATTAAGATGAACATCATATTCTGATTGGTCAATAATGAGATGATCGTTGCGGTAAATAGATTCAAAAGTTGCTTCAATTAAAGCTGTGCCGCCCGGAGCAAGTGTAACACTTGATGTTTTACAGTTAATGCTGTTTTCGGTTATGACTGCAGAACAATAACTGTCGATTATTTGTTGCACTGTATCTGATGTGATTGACATTGTAAATTTTGAAAGCAAATCGAATTTATCGCTTGATGATAAAACTGAGTATCTTTCATACAAATAGTATTTTCCGTTAGTCATTGCATCATCGTTAAATAAATCAACTTTTTCATCAATAAAAGCATAGATTTTGCCGTTGGCAAGGTCGTTGAATGCATTTGCGTATTTCGAATATCGCACAATACGGTTTTCAGCATATTCTCCGTTTTTGACTTCATTTGTAATTATAATATCTGCCAGTGAATTTTTATAAACACCAATTTTTTTAGATGTATCATTTTTTAACTGTTCAGCAGTCATATATGTTGAATCTTTATAAAAGTATGCATTAAGCTCTATATAGGTATAATATTGTTCTTTAATTCCCTGTTGCTGAAGATTATGATGATAGGGTGTCCGTGTAATTGCAATATCATATTTTTCACTTTTTGCACTGTTGATGATTTCATCATAAGTCATATTATGTAATTTCAGTTCCAGACCAAAATTGTTTGCATATTTTTGTGCCACATCAACATCAACACCTGTCAGCTGACCGTTTTTCATATAGCAGAACGGAGGATTGTCGGCACATACTGCCACATTAAGCACACCGGGTTCAATGAGCAGAGCATTAAGTTCTTCTGCTGATGTAAAACTGTCAAGACCTGCTGAAACACGCAGAATCGTTCTCGCATCCGATGCTGTAACCTCACCTGACTTGTCCACGTCTGCGGCGGCAATCTGCTCATCATCGAGGCTTTGAAGTGATGCCGAATATCTCAGCGTAAGTCGTGCATCAGCAGCTGTTATATCTCCGCTGTTGTTAACATCACCCTTGCTGTACGCAAAAGCAGTTATTGCAAGAAATACAAACATAACTGCCGTCAGCACAAAGGTTAAAATTTTCTTTTTCATACATTTACCTCCTAAAATATCGTCTGTTTTATTGTATCACAGGGAATTGAAGAAATCAATAATATTCTTGTTTGAAATGTATTAATAATATAAAATAATTGTATTTTATATATATGCAGATATATGAATCAGCGGTCACCGTATAGTCGGCAACCGCTTTTTTTGCATTATAGAAAAAGATTATATGTCCCGCCGATTTGCCATACGGTCACGGCGATAGATTAACCGAAATCGGTTTCCGTAAGAGTACGTCGAAAGCCGTTTGTTTGCTATTTACACATATTTCTGTCAAACGAGGGATTGTAGAGATAATAGTTTTTGCTGTCAAGTGAATCTGTCAGCACTCTCATTCCCTCACCGAAACGCTGATAATGTACAATTTCTCTCTCTCGGAGGAAGCGTATTGGGTCAAGTACGTCGGGATCGTCAATAAGACGCAGAATGTTGTCGTATGTTACTCTTGCTTTTTGCTCTGCTGCAAGGTCTTCGTGCAGATCTGCAATAGGGTCGCCTTTAGTCTGAATATAGCTGGCAGTCCACGGAGTACCTGATGCCGCTGCGGCATATATGCCATCGGTGTGTGTTACAAAATAAGCGTCAAAGCCGCATTTTTTGATGTCATCGCAGGAAAGATTGCGTGTAAGCTGATAAATTATAGCACCGATCATCTCAAAATGTCCAAGCTCTTCAGTACCGATATCTGTGAGCAATCCCTTTAATTCACCGCAGGGCATTGAATATCTCTGTGAAAGATAACGCATCGACGCTCCTAACTCACCGTCAGGTCCGCCATATTGATCCATGATGATTTTTGCATAAGCAGGATTAGGATTTTTTATGTTTACGGGATACTGTAATTTTTTCTCATAAGTCCACATGGGGTATCACACTCCTTTTTCCCATGGCCACGGTTCATTGAGCCATTCACAGCCTTCACCTGTTGCCGGTGTAAGAGGTCCGAATTTACTCTCGTATTCCGCTTTCAGCTCGGCGGCTCTTGCTGAGTGTTTGCGGTGCATTCTGAGTGCATTTTTGTCACCGGGATGGGTGTCAAGGTACAGGTGCAGTTCCCATGTTGCGAATTGCTCTGAGCTGTAATTATGAAGCAGTTTCATCCGTTCATTCATGATACACACCGTCCTTTGAAGGGTTTATCCAGGTCAGTGAATAAAGTACCTCTGCGAAGAGCATCGGCAGGGCAGTAATGAGAAAGGTCAAGCTGAAAAGGCACATACGCCATCGTGACAGTCATATCGTTGGGCAAAAATGTACGCTCGCAATCTGCTGATTCGGTCGTAATGTTGCATTTGCAGTTTATTGGTTTGTTCATTTTTTTAGCTCCTTTATCTGAATTGAGGACATCCTCATTACAGCCTATGCTGAAAAAGCTAAGTTGACACAAAATAATTATAAGAAAAACATTTTATGTTATCAACACCCTAACCACAATCTCAACGTCATTAACTTAATCACAATACCTAAAAAAGGAGCTGTGTTTACAGCTCCTTTTTGTAAAATATAAAATGTTCCAATACTTTTATCAAAAATCGGTTACTCTGAGGATAGATTCAGAGTTAAAACCGTTGATATTTGCCAATTTATTTCTAAGCTCGCCCTCGGGTGCGGGATTTGTAACGAATGCAAGCTCATTTTCGGGTGCATTTTCCTTTTTAAGGATTCTTATTGCACCGATTGCATCGTTAATGCTCTTAACAACATCCGCTTTGTCACCCTCAACGGTACCTCTTACGTAAAGAGCTGTTGTTTGTGTAAGGTAGTCAACAATATAGTTGTCTTCTGCATTGTCCCAACCGAAATTCTTTTTCTTTTCGATATGTTTTGCGGCATCAATAACGTCTGCAACAACTGCACTTGCCGTGGGGAGCTTACCTGCACCTCTGCCGTAGAAAACAGCATCACCGACAGCGTCACCTCTTACGAGTACGGCGTTAAAAACATCATCAACACCTGCGAGCTGACTGCGGTTGCTTACGAATGAGGGGCTAACCTTAACACTGATTCTGCCATTTTCTGCTTTTTGAGCAGAAGCAATAAGTTTAATAACTCCGCCCCATGATGCGGCATAGTCAACGTCGCTCAATGTAATATTTCTTATACCCTCTGTGTGAACGTTTGCAGGGTAAACGTGCTTACCGAAGCAAAGTGCCGCAAGAATACAGATTTTTCGGCAGGAATCGTGACCGTCAACATCAGCCGTGGGGTCTTTTTCTGCGTAACCGAGTTCCTGAGCGTTTTTGAGTGCATCCTCAAAAGTAGCTTTTTCTGTAATCATTTTAGTTAAAATATAGTTTGTTGTGCCGTTAAGTATGCCTGCAATAGCATCAATTTCATTTGCGGCAAGGCACTGAGTGATAGGTCTGATAATAGGAATACCGCCGCCAACGCTTGCTTCAAAGAGGAAATTTACGTTTTTTTCTTCGGCGATGGTAAGAAGCTCATAGCCGTACTGAGCAACAAGCTCTTTGTTTGACGTTACAACGCTCTTGCCAGCAAGAAGCAGTTTTTTAACGCAATCATAGGCAAACGTTGCACCGCCCATTGTTTCAACAACAATCTGAACCTCGGGGTCATTAAGAATTATGTTGAAATCCTTGGTGAATCTGTCTTTATACGGGCTGTCGGGGAAATCTCTTATATCAAGAATATATTTTAATTCAAGAGAATCCTGCATACTTTTTTTGACAATGCTGTCGTGGTTTTTATAGATAAGTTCAACAACGCCTGAGCCTACTGTACCGTATCCCATAACCGCTACAAACATTTATATCATCTCCTTTTGTTTTACAATCTTATTTTTTTTGATATTATATACTTTCAAGACTTGCCGATACTCTTAAAATAGTCCTTGCATCGGATGCAGTAACGGTATCATTATTATCTACATCTGCCGCATCTAACTGTACGGGCAAAAATACCTCAAGCTGTGCGGAATATCTGAGTGCCAGCCTTGCATCGGCGGCGGAAACAACGGCGTCACCGTTCACGTCGCCTTTTGAATAGGTTTTATCTTCAACCACGGCGAAAAGACCTGTTTTATCCGTTGTACAATGAAGAACATTCATTTCACGCAGGGATTCAATTTCGGTTATAACACCACGGTCGTCAATATGGTATAGCTTACAGTATCTTACGTCCAAATCGCCGGCGGGAAACAGCCATTCGTTACTGAGTGTGTTATTGTAAACGTTATTGTTGTGTATGATAAACACTTCGGTAAGAATAAAGCACTTGTTTTCTCCAAAATATTCAGCAATAGCCGTATAGTCCGTTCCGCTTATAATCTCATATGAGAACAGGGAGATGCCCTGTGGTAACTGAGATTCGTAGGGTACGAGCAGAGAAACTCCGGCAGAACTTGTAATTACGCTGTATTTTGTGATTTCAACGGTAAATTCATATATGCCGGAATAAAATCCGCTTGATATATATCTTAACGCAAACTCGGTGGTTGTGTCAAATACAAATTCACCGCCCGTGTTATCATTAAGCTTTTCCCATGTGAGCTTTGAATCGGTAGAGTATTCGTAATACGAAACTGCGTCGAGCATATATGACGGAGTGCTGATTGCAACTGTTTTACTGCCGTCGCTGTTGGTGGATATGCTCACCCAATCCGGTGCCGGAAGCGGGTCTGAATCGGCACAAGTTCCGATTGACAGACTGAAAATTATTATAACTGCTATAATTATTGATAATCTTTTATGCTTCATAGCCGTTGGGATTATTTTTCTGCCATCTCCATGTGTCTTCGCACATCTGCTCAACGGATTTTTCAGCCTTCCAGCCAAGAATATCATAGGCTTTCTGAGCATTTGCATAGCAATTTGCAATATCTCCGTCACGGGGTGCTACAATTTTGTAGGGAACTGCAACATTGTTAACGTTTACAAACGCATTGATAAGCTCAAGCACGCTTGTGCCTTTACCTGTGCCGAGATTGAATACATCTGCACCTTTTCTTTCAAGAGCGTAAGCAATAGCCTTAACGTGACCTTTTGCAAGGTCAACAACGTGGATGTAATCTCTTACGCCTGTGCCGTCCGGTGTATCGTAGCAGTCACCGAATACGCTAAGGCATTCTCTCTTGCCCACGGCAACCTGTGAAATGAAAGGCATGAGGTTGTTGGGGAATGAGGGGGCTTCACCGATAAGACCGCTGATGTGGGCACCTACGGGATTGAAATAACGAAGAAGAACCACACTCCATTCGGGGTCAGCCTTGCATATATCCTGAAGAATATTCTCAATATAGAGTTTTGTTGTGCCGTAAGGATTTGTGGTTGTACCTGTTTTCATCGTTTCAATGAAAGGTACTTCGTTTTCTGCACCGTAAACGGTAGCTGAAGAAGAAAATACTATAGTTTTGCAGTTGTTTGCACGCATAACTTCAAGCATCGCAACAGTACCGCAGATGTTATTATCGTAGTATTCAAGGGGTTTCTGACAGGATTCACCAACGGCTTTAAGACCTGCGAAGTGAATAACAGCCTCAATATCGTGTGCTTTGAAGATTTTATCAAGACCTTCTTTATCACGGATATCACATTGGTAATATTTAAAATTTTTACCTGTAATTTTCTGTACTCTTTCAAGTGATTCAGAGCAACTGTTTGAGTAATTGTCGATAACTACAATGTCATAGCCTGATTCAAGAAGTTCAACACAGGTGTGAGAACCGATGTAGCCGGCACCGCCGGTAATGAGAATTGACATAATAATACACCTCTTATAAATATTGTCCGTTATATATTATTGCGAAGCACGGTGATTTGATATCGTACCTCATAATATTATCTCTGAATTTGAGTCCTGCACCCTGAGATATCGTTTTGTTACCAATCTGCATGGCAGAAACATAGCCGATGTTTTCGTTCACAGCATCGTCATGTTTTAAAATTTTTATCCATTCAGCAGGGTTATCAGACAGGACTATCGATGAATCATACTTTTGTATATATTCTTTAATTGCGGCAGGGGAGTAAGCTGTTGCCGTAACATAAACAGACGTATAGCAATCGTAATATGATGCTGAATTTGTAAGATAGCTCATATCTTTGCTTGTATTGCCCCATACTTGCTCATATGTGGCGGATATACCTGCCGAGCATGCAGAGTAGTAAGCGTAAATTACGTTGCCTTTATACTGTATGTACTGTCCTGCAATTTCCTGTGCAACCTGTTTAACGTCGTTTCTGCATTGTTCATAGCTGTTGACATAGGAGCATCCGCTTACTTTGTAACCGCAGTATTTAAGGTTTGTGTATGCCGCAACTGCCTGTGCCCTTAACGCATTCATATCAAGCGAATTGCCGCTTTTTGTACAGCCTGCAATCTCTTTTTGCACAATTCTTGCAAGCATTTCAACGGTGTCAACATCTTTACCGCCGCATTTTACCGTGGCGGGGTATTGCTCTTTGATGATTGCGGAGTTTTTGTAGTAATGCTGAACAATCTGTATATATGAATAGCCTGCTCTTGCAAGTCCTATTGCACCCCATTGGCTCATGCCTACGCCGTGTCCCCAGCCGAAAGTTACGATTACAAAGGAATCCTTAACCTCCATAACCTGAGACAGGTCAGGATAAATATACATTTTTTCGTTGCTTATAACGTTGTAATTCTGTGTGTCCGAAACCGTTATAACTGTACCGTCCTGTTTGGTGGCAGACATAAGACTGTCCACAAGCGGAGGTTCTCCCTCCGGCTCAACACCTACGGCATCGGTAACGGAACTTACCAGATTAACAAGTGCAAGCTGTGCATCTGCGGCTGTGAGAATGCCGTCATTGTTTGTGTCCGCACGTCGTAAATAAACGCTGTCGGTCTGTTGTTTCAAAGATGTGGCACAATCGAGGATATATGTAATATCGGATTGCGTAACCTCACCGTTGCCGTCAATATCACCTGTGATTATAACCTTTGATGCAGGTGAATTTACCACGCACACAACAGTTAATGCTAAAAGAGGGACGAATAAAAGCAGCTTGCCCGCCTTTATTAAAACCGAAACCAATTTGTCTTTTTTCATAGCTTATGAGAACAGGGTAGAGCCCGACATTGACGATGCGACGTATGTAGCAAAAAATACGGTTGCAAACAATGCGACATACAATAGTATATGAAAACCCTTTACAACAGGTTTTGGTTTTAATGCTTTTTCATCATTTTGCTCACTGTTGATGCTCGTTGGAGCTGTACGTATTTCATGAGCAAGCAAAATAAAGAACTCGTTAATAACCGTGTTTATAAAATCTTCGTGATTTTCATCGGGAATTGATGAAATTGACCTTATTGTTGCAGTTTTTCTGTTTGATACAACTATTGTTGCTGTGTAATTGCCGTAATCGTCTTTATCGCCCTCAATAATTGCCGCACCGAAACGACATTCATAATATTCCGCAGCCTCAACTGCAAGCTGTTGTATGCTTTTTTTGTCTGCCTTTTTTGTATCGAAGGGTGCAAAGGAGATGTGGTCGTTAAAGCATTCAATTTTTCTGCCTGCTTTTGCAATATGCTTGCATATGGGAGTGTTGGAAACGGCAATCTGAAGATTGGAGTTTATAAGCTGATTTTCAAGTATTGCCGCAGAATAGGCAGTTTCATAATTATTGAAAGAGGGAAGTGTTGCACCGTAAACTCTGCTGATGTAGGGAAAAACATATTTTTTGATTGTAAGGAACGTTCTGTCCTCAGAGAAAGGCAGGAAAAAGATACATTGTTTTGCCGACCTTATTGCAAAGCCCGTATAAAGACCGTCAGAAAGAGGGAATACAGTTGCATTTTTCGGCATAGAGGCGTGCATCATGTATCTTTCGCTGTTTGGCATTTTGCTCAGAAGTGCAAGCACCTTTTCGTTGTGTATCATTTCAAACCTGAATGCTTTGCTGATACAGCGTTTTGTTTCGTGATAAAGATTTTCGTCAGCAAAAATAAATATCATCCGGCTTGTTTTAAGTGCGGCTCCGACCTCACGCAGACCGTCATTTATATTGTCGTAAACACCGGGAAAATCCATGGTATTGCCCGACAAATCGGATAATGCGTGTGTCACCACCGATTCAAGTTTTATATGAGAGGGATTTGATGCATCCCCGAATATAACAGATTTTATTCTCATTAATTTCTCTCCCGAATTAATGTAATTTGATTTATTCAGCTTTCCACCTGTAAGCATTTTTATAGGGATTGGTCATGTTGTGCTCGTCATACCAGATTTGGGGATATCTTACGTTTTCGTTTTCTGTTGCAAGTGATGTATCAACGTCAAGACTTTCTCCGTCTCTTACAAGTCTGCCGATAACAGCAAGTCTGCCCATTTGATTTTGCTTGATTTCGTATGAACAGGTAGAAAGAGTTATAAGCTTGTCATCCTTATTGATGTCAACGCCCGTGTCGTAGAGTTTACGCTCGTCAAGAGCTTCAATAAAGCTCTCAAAGTTTGCATCCGAGGCAAAATGTGCGGTAATATAGCTGAACAGGTAGCCGTTGTCACCGGATGAATAGCCGTTTGTGATAATAACTGCATAAACCTTGAAATAGTAGGTTTTGTAAAGAGTGCTGTATTCAATAATCGGTGAATCTTGAAATCCCTCAATGGTGTAATACTTTTCAAGCTGAGCAAATGAAAGACCGTCAGTCATGTTATGACCGTAAATAATGTTATTCTTATCAAGTGATGAGCCTGTGTTGTATTTATCAAGATAGGGATTGCCGTATTTATCGTACGAGCCGAAGAAATTTTTGTGCAGATAATAGTCCTCGCTGTTTGAATTTATATCGGACGGTCTGTGAACGATTGCCGTGTCGATATTTGTATTTTCGACTGTGAGCCAACCCACGAAGTCTTGATTCTGAGCGTAAATTTCCGCAAATTCGAGTTTCATGCCCTCGGGAAATTCCACATTCGGATATTTAGCCTTGATAGCATCCCATTGAGCATCAGTATCGTCTGTTACTGTTTCCGTATTTTTAAGCTGTTCAAGCTCCTGTTGTTTTTGAAGCTGATTACGGTGCTCGATATAGCTGTTTATAAAAATACCTATGCACACGACTACAACTATTGCCGAAATATCCATGGCAATTTTTCTGAAAATTTCCTTGGTTTTATCACCTTTCCACGGAACAAATGACTTGAAAAACTTTATAATCTTATCCTTTGAAGAGGTTTCATAATGCTTGTGAACTCTTTTTTCCTTTTCGGGTGGAGTTTCTTCCTGTTCGATTTTGAAAAAAGAATCGTCGGAAATAAGTATATCAAGCTCTGCATCACTTGTTGTTTCGGGTGCAGGTGGTGTCTCTTCCTTTACAGGCTGTATTTTTGGCTGTTCCTCAACATTTTTCGGCTCTTGGCTTACAGGAGTAACGCTTTTTTGCTGTTGAGCTGTTCTTGCCGCTTGCATCGCCGCATTTCTGCGTCTTTTTTCAGCTATGGTTTCGCCTTCCTGCTCCTGGTAAACGACCCGTCTGCCTTGGGGACCTTGCGGTGTTGACTGATATTCGCTGTAAACAACCTTAACGCCGCCTGAGGGATTTGTGCTGTCGTAAACTATTCTCGACGTTCTTGCAGGATTGTTGTTTTTTGGGGGAGTGTGGTTTTTCGTTATGTCGGGAGTGCGTGAGGGATTGCTCGTGCTGAATTTTGATGAGTCAAAATCAAGACCGTATTTTTTGGAAAGAGCTTCAAGTTCGGAAAGCACGTTTTCCGTGTTGACTTCTTCGCTGTTAAAGCCGTTTCTGCTTGAATCTGCCATTTTCGTTTCTCCCTTCATAAAGATTTAATTTAATAGTTTGACGCTTCCCACTTTGATGCATTTTTATAGGGATTTGTGCCGCCGAATACATCGTAATAAAGCTGAGGATAACGCACATTTTCGTTTACCGTAACAAGGCTTGGGTCGATTTCTTCACTTTCGCCCTCACGTATAAGCCTTGCAACAACGGCAAATCGGGCGTTTTGCTTTGCACCGTTTTTATCAAAGAAATAGGTACAGGTGGAAAGTGTTAAAATTTTGTCAGTTGGTTGAACGTCCACACCCGTGTGAATAAGGCTTCTTTGCTGAAGCTCGTCGTAGAACGCCATAAAGCTGTTTTCGCCCATTTCCGTTGCGATATAGTAGAACAGATAGCCGTTATCACCCGTTGTGTCGCCGTTTGTGTAGAATGCGGCAATAACTTTCCACTTGTAATTATCGTAAATGGAATTGTACTCGATAACGGGATTTTCAATAAAAAATTCGGGATTTGCATAGTTATGAAGCTCGTCAAAAATCAAGCCGTTATCAAAATTGTGAGCATAGATAACCGTGTTTTTGCTCAGATTTTTAATGTTTGAGTACATATCAAGAAATGCAACTCCGTATTTGTTGTAAACGTGGTAGTTGTCTGTTTTTAAATAGTATGAATTGTTGCTCGCTTTATAAACGGGCATATCAATGCTTGTTCCCGGTACTGTTATCCAGCCTGCAATCTGCGGATTCTGGTCGTAAAGCTGTTTAAACTGTTCCTGCATACTTTCGGGGTATGAATCGGAATAAATGTGGTCAATGCTGAACGGAGATGAAATTTGAGCACTGACTGTTGAATATAGCTGTTCGCCGTCAGTTTCCTGCCCGTCATCCTTGAATAATCCTAAGATTAGGAATACGCAGGAGATAGCAAAAATCACCGCCGCAAGAACAATTAATGCAATAAAAATTATTTTGAACTGCTTTTCTTTGTCGGTATCTTTTTTTTCGGCAGTTGAAGATATTTCCGTTTTTGGCGGTTCTGCCTTTTCGGCGGCATCACCATTCTTTTGACTCATATAAACCGATGCGAAAAGATTTTCATTTTCGGTTACAGCCGTATCGGTTTTTGGAATATCGGAAGAATTATTTTTAATTTTTGCTACTGTTGGCTTCGGGGTGGATTGTGGTGTGGTGCCGTTGTTTATTTCATCCATGATTTACACCGCCTTTTCAATCTGTAAGAATACTGTAAACAAGCTCAAAAGCTTCTTTTGCCGCAGAATTCCTGTTGTTTTCTCTTATGTTTTCGGTAAATTTATTTTCGAGTTTTTTTGTAAAGGTGTTTCCTTTGTAATAAACAGCCAGCCAGATAAGCCCCACAGGTTTACTTGTTGAATCCGACGTAGGACCTGCTATTCCGCTTACTGCAACGGTGATATCTGCACCGGATAATCTTTGTACACCTGCTGACATTTCCCTGACAGTTTCTTCGCTGACAGCTCCGAATGTGTCAAGCGTTATTTCGGAAACACCTAAGAGTGAATGCTTGATTGAGTTTGCGTAGGAAACGACTCCGCACTCAAACACAGACGATGCACCGCTGACATCCGTAATAAGCTTAGCAATAAGTCCGCCTGTGCAGGACTCTGCAACAGCGATTTTCAGCTTTTTGTCAAGCAGGAGCTTTACTGTTTTCTCAGCCGCAGTGTCCATCAATAATCACTCTTTCATATATTATCAGATTATTAAAAATATACATGATATAGTATACCATAATTGTATTACAAAGTACAAGTGTAAATTTAAAAAGAAATATATACAATTAAGTAAAATTTTTGTTAAGTTGCACGAAAAGGGAATGTAAAAAAAGTGTAGACCGCAAAAACGGCTACACACAAAGAGTTTTAATTTTTTTATAATTAAAAAAACAACAAAAAATATAAGTTGTAGTAAAAATATGTTTTTGCTATAAATAAACTTCACCGCTCGACGTACCTTTGTACGCCTTCGGGCAAAGCAAAAACCAAGCTAACGCTTGATTTTTGTGAGGTTTATTCATCTACGCATTTTTTCCTATCCCCTAAAAGAAGGAGCTGTATTTTTTTACAGCTCCTGATAGTTATTCAATTCAGATTATCAGTCTTCACGCTTTTTTGATGCAACAAATGCAATACCGGCAAGCATCATGATTGCGGAAACAGCAATACCTGTAGCGGAATCACCCGTCTGGGGGATAGAGTTCTGATCCTTGTCATCAGAACTGTCATTTCCGTTGAGATTGTTGACGCAGCATTTGCAGTTTTCTCCACAGTCACAGTCCGGTCCGCAAGTGCAGTTTACACTGCAGTTACAGTTACCGTTTTCGTCGGGATTTGAATTATTGCAAGCAGGTGTATCGCATTTACAGTTCGGTCCGCAGGTGCAGTTTTCACCGCAAAGGCACTCATTGTCGCAGTTGCACATACCGTTTGCATCAACGTTTGTACAAGGACCTGCCGTACAGCATTCGCAACAGCCGTAATCGTCACCGCAGGTACAACCGGGCTCGCAGATACAGCCAACCATGCTGTCTGCAACGCCTGTAAATGCACTTACAAGCTCATCGGGATCAAAAACTTCAAGATAAAGAGCATTCTGAATATCGTTCATAAGAACTTTGCCGAACTTAAGCTGGTTGCCGCCGATATTGTGGAAGAAACCGATTGAGTAGATTTCGTAATCATACCACATACCGGAAGCTACCGAATAAACGGCGTTACCGTGTTTGTAATACATTGAGCTGTCCTGGCTTGTGTATTTGCCTACTGTAAGAGTTGCACTCTCGTTGGGGAGACCGTCAGCCATAACGACAACGTGCTTTGTAGCATCGTCTCTGCTGTATTTGGAATCAATTTCCTTAACTTTCATAAGTGCGTCGTACATGTTTGTGCTGCCCTTTGCAACGATAGCGTCAATTACTGCGTTAAGCTCATCAATATCGTTTGAGAACGAATAAGATGCAACAGTTGTTGCGTAAGTAACGATAGCAATTCTATTATCGCCTGCTGCGGGATTGAGCATCATTTCGCAGAATGTTTTTGCAGCTTCCTTGAGCTTTGCAATAGGTGTACCACTCATACTGCCGGAAATGTCAAGAACGAGATATATGTCTCTGATTCCGTTGTCTGCCGAGCTTGTACCTGTGCCTGTGCCGGACGCAAGTTCACAACAGGGGCAGTTGCATCCGTCAACTTTTGCAGATGCCGTAAATGATATACAAACCATTGTTGAAACGGCAAGCATTAAAGCCATAATAACGGATATAATCTTGCTAAAAGATTTTTTCATAATAAATACCTCCGTATTCGGATATAATCAGTCATATTAATTGACTATACCGTAATTATAACATAATTTGTTAATATGTCAATATTATCGGATGTAAAAAAATAAAAATTTACAATTTAAAAATATTGAAATTAAGGTTGAAAGTTGAAAGAAAAAGATATATAATAATTTTGATTACGGAAATTAATTATTAGGATGGTGCAGATATGGAAAAGATTACTGTAAATATTGCAGGTACACCTTATTCACTTGTAACGGATAACGACCCCGAGTACGCAATATCCGTTGCGGCTCAGGCAGACGAAACGGTCAGAGGCATTATGATGAAAGGCGTTGCTCCCTCACAGGCAACCGTAATTGCTCTTCTTGAATATGCGGATACAGCCGCAAAACAGAGTGCAGAAATTGAATCTCTTAAAGCTCAGCTTAAAGAATATCTTGCAGATGCGGCACAGGCAAAGGCGGAACGTGACCTTTTAAAGCGAGAGAATGCAAAATTAAAAAAGAATCCGGAGAACTGATATGGAAAATTTAAAAATAAAATTGCTTCGTGAAAATGCGGTATTACCCAAAAGAGCTACAACAGGCAGTGCGGGCATGGATTTGTATGCCTGTACAAACAAGGCTGTTACGGTGATGCCTCACGAATGTGTAAAATTTCCTACGGGGATTGCCATAGCTTTACCCTCCGCAGAGTACGGTGCATTTATTTTTGCAAGAAGCGGACTTTCCGTAAATCACGGACTTGCCCCCGCAAATTGCGTAGGCGTTGTGGACAGTGATTACAGAGGTGAAATTATCGTAGGACTCGTAAATCAGTTTGATACTCCTTATACGGTTGAACCGGGTGAGCGTATTGCTCAGATGTTGATTATGCCCGTAGCAATTCCCGAAATTGAAGTGTGCGATGAGCTTGATAACACTGACAGAGGTGCAGGCGGATTTGGTTCATCAGGCAGACAGTAAGAGGTAAATATGTATAAAATAAATCCCATTTCATTGTCATCGGCTTTTTTTATACCGACGGATGTAGCAGACAAGCATCTTCGTATGGCAGGTAAAGCTCAGTTGAAAGTTCTTTTATGGCTTTACAGAAATCCTGCCGCAATCTGGGATATCTCAGTTATTTCAAGAGATACGGGTATACCTGCCGACGAAATTGACGACTCAATGCTTTATTGGGTTGAGGCGGGAGTTGTACTCAAAGACGGTGAAAAAGCACCGGTTGTTCCCGTGACGGAGAGTTTTGTTCCACGCACCGTAGCGGAAAAAGAGGTGCAGACACCTCACGTTCCCGAAATTAAAGAGGATGCTCCGAAGCATTCAAAGCCCGTACTGGTTAAGCCTTCACTTAAAGATATTGCAAGACGAATGGAAGAATCCGATAAGGTACGTTCCATGTACGCAGAAGCACAGGAGATCTTCGGCAGAACTCTCGGCTATGACGTTCAATCCTCACTTCTGATTATGCACGACCACCACGGCTTGCCCGTAGAGGTTATTCTGATGATATGTAATTACGCAAAAACCGTAGGCAAACAGGGTTCTCTCTCGTACATAATGAAGGTTGGTGCAGAATGGTCGGATTTGGGAATTGATACCTTTGAAAAAGCAAGCGAAAAAATCGCAAGGCTTGAAAAATCAAACAGACTGTGGACAGAATTTAAACAGGTAACGGGTGTGGAGAATCCCCGTCCCACCTCAAAACAGGTGCAGTTTCTTGAAATCTGGGTTAACGATTACGGCTTTGGCTGTGATATGATTTCACTTTCATATGAAAAAACAGTCGAGAAAAAAGGTAATATCAATTTCGGATATATGAACGGTATACTCAAATCATGGTTTGAAAGCGGACACAAAACGCCTCAGGATGTTTTTGATGCAGAAGCGGCGTTTGCAGGGCAGAAAACGGACAAAAAGTCCAAGCCGTCAACCCCCAAGGCATCATCAGATGACGATGGACCTTCATACGATATTGAGCTTGCATTAAAGCGAAGTCTTGCCATTGACCCCACAAAAACAAAGAAAGGACAGTAAGCTATGGCATACAGTGAAAAAATTTACCGCCTTGCTGCCGAAAAAATTTCCGAAAGGAAAATGACGGCAGAGGAAAAGGCTGTTCGCCGACATGATAAAATTGCCGCAGAATATCCCCGTATATTGGAGCTTGAGGGTAAAATGCGTCAATCGGCTTACGGTCTGTTAAAGGTTATAGGCATGGGTGAAAAAACGGCAGAATACATAGAAAATCTTAAAAATGAGAACCTTCAGGCTCAGGCGGAAATCAAAGAAATTCTTATTTCTGCCGGTTACAGCGAAAACGAGCTTGACCCTGTATATACTTGCTCGGTTTGTTCCGATACCGGGATTTTTAACGGCAAGCTGTGTAAATGCCATATTGATTTACTTCGCAATCTTTCATATGAACAGCTTTGCGGTGAATCACCCTTGCAGATTTCAACTTTTAGTGATTTTGATTTAAAATATTACAGGCATAACAGCGAAATTTACGATTTGATGTCAAGAAATTTTGACTTTTGTAAAAATTACGCTCAATCTTTTGACAGCACGGCAAACAGCTTGCTTATGTTCGGTGAAACAGGTCTGGGAAAAACACATCTTTCACTTGCTATTGCAGGTGAGGTGCTGAAAAAAGGCTACGGAGTGGTTTACGGTTCGGTTCAGAATCTGTTTTCCGCAGTTGAAAAGGAGCATTTCGGCAGGTCGGACAATCCCGACGGAACGACGGAAAAAATGCTTCTTGAGTGTGATTTGCTTATTCTTGACGATTTGGGTGCTGAGTTTACCACCAATTTTACAACGGCAACTTTAAATAACATAATTACCACAAGGCTTCTTGCTTCAAGACCTACCGTTATCAGCACAAATCTTAAGGTGAAGGAGCTTGAAAGTAAGTATTCAAGACGAATTACATCAAGAATTATAGGTGAATTTGTTTTGCTTAATTTCAAAGGTAACGACGTAAGACAGCAGAAATTAGGATTTTGATATGTATAATTTGACGGATATAAACACAATTAAAAGAATAATGTCCAAAAACGGGTTCTCTTTTTCAAAAGCTCTCGGTCAGAATTTTATTATTGACCCTGACGTTTGCCCGATGATTGTTGAAAAATCGGGTATAACAGATGAAACGGGAGTTCTTGAAATCGGTCCGGGTGTGGGAGTTTTAACACAGGAAATTGCAAAAAAAGCAAAAAAAGTGGTTGCTCTTGAACTCGATACAAGACTTATTCCCGTGCTTGATGATACTCTTGCAGATTTTGATAACGTTGAGGTTATCAATGCGGATGTAATGAAAGTTGATTTGCACAAGCTGTTTGCTGATTCTTTTGCTGATTGCAAGGATATATGCGTGTGTGCAAATCTGCCGTATTACATAACATCGCCCATAATTATGCTTTTGCTTGAAAGCAGATTGCCTATAAATACAATCACCGTTATGGTGCAGAAAGAGGCAGGGGAGCGTTTGTGTGCTACTGTGGGTTCAAGGGATGCAGGTGCAGTTTCCGTTGCGGTGAATTTTTATGCAGAAGCGGAAGAATTGTTTTTTGTTCCCAGAGAATCATTTATGCCATCACCCAACGTTGACAGCGAAGTTATAAAGCTTACTGTAAGAGATGAACCCGAATTTAAGCCTACTGATGAAAAGTTCTTTTTCAGCGTTGTAAAAGCGGCTTTTTCACAAAGACGAAAGACTGCCGCAAACGGCTTGTCATCGGGATTGGGTATGACGAAGGATAAAATTAACACGGCTCTTTTAAACGCATCACTTGCTTCAAATGTCAGAGCAGAAAAGCTGACGATGGAACAGCTTTACACATTGAGCGAAGAATTATATAAGTTAAGGTGATAGTATGTTCTCTAAAGGAAAATTTATAGTAATAGAAGGTCTTGACGGCTCGGGTAAAACCACTCAGACAAAGATTCTTGCGGCAAAGCTCAGAGAAAAAGGAATGAGCGTGGTTACTCATGCAGAGCCTACAAACGGTGAGTACGGCAGAAAGTGCAGAGAGATTTTGTCAGGAGCGAAAAAATGTACGAAAAGCGAGCTTGCTCTTCTTTTTACAGCAGACCGAATAGACCATAACGTTAATGATGCAGACGGTATAAATATGCATATTGACAAAGGTGAAACGGTACTTTGCGACAGATATTATTATTCGACACTTGCCTATCAGGGTGTTGACGTGGGCATGGAGTGGCTTAAAACTCTTAATTTAGGCTGTGAGGATATAAGAAAACCCGACCTGTGCATTTTTCTTGACCTTACGCCGGAAAAGAGCATGGAACGAATTTATGCAAACAGAACGGCAGACCAGATAGAAATTTACGAAACACAGGATTATCTTACAAGCATAAGAAAGCGTTTCTACAACTGCCTTGAATCCCTTAAAGAGAGCGAGAATATCGTTGTTATTAACGCAGACGGCACGATTGATGAAGTTGCAGAAAAGATTGAAAATGCGGTAAATACGATTTATTAATGAGCAATTAGTAATGAACAGTGAGTAATGGTGGAAAAAGGCTCCGCCTTTTGAACTGTTTATATTGATTTTATTTTTTGATGTGTTATGATTAATGAATTAAATACAGAACTTTTGAAATGTTTTGATTGTAAAAATGAAATGATTAACAGTACAACTACTCATTT